>JAIQGB010000119.1 GCA_020072905.1 Terriglobia bacterium
GGCGGAAGATGCCTTCCGCGTCGGCAATCAAGAGGCGGATTGTCTTCTTCGCGTGGTGGGCTTCTCGCATCATGCCGGTTCGGGTTCCGCGTAGACTCGCGGGTTCAAGCCGGGAGCTATCCTCGTCGTGGAATCGCGCCCGAGGCGGGCGCATCGAACCTCTTCCAGCCGTTCATTTTCGCAGATGGCGGGATGGGATGTCGAGAGAAGACGTCCCCGGGAGGAGGTCGATCACGACGGCTGCTGAACTCGCCGCACTTGATAGTCGTCAATGATCGCCCCGACACCCATCACACCGGCAGGCTGTCCAACTACGCGTCCCTCACAGAGTAGCTGGAGCGGGATTCGCGTGAACTCGATCGGCAAGCTGACCGAGATCGTAACGGGAGTCTCCGGCCGAAGACGGACCGGCAACGACATAAACATGCCGTTGCCGCTGATGCTCGCCGTCCTGCCCTGGGCCTGATATGCCTTCCCCGCCCGATTCTTCCAGCGAACCTCGACCGGAAGTTCCACGGGAATCCTCACGCCTGCACGGAGATAATTCATACGATCAAAGATCTTGTCTTTCTGAGCAACAATGCGCAACAAAGCTTAGCTCTTTTCTGCCAGTCCCGCAAGCCCTCACTCGCCAAGAGGACATCTGGGAGGGATCGAAAGGCTGCCAGGTCGGTACGATGCTGTCGTGCGGGTTTCTTACCGTCCGTCCAGCACCGATGCCTGGCCCTTTCCTGCCGCCACAACCCTACGAGCGACACCCCCCACGGAATCTGGCTGCCGCGGCGGCGTTTGACCGGCTCTCTCGCCAGACCCGGTCATTGCCTTCGCCCGTCGCGGCGCCGTCCCCTTGCCTTGGGGCCATAGGGAAGGCCTTGAGGCTAGGCGGCAGTGTCTCCCAACAGCCTGCCTCCCCACAACGTCACCGAGGTACCATTACCTTGGTACTGGTCGTTGCCTTCCCTTCCCTCTCGCTGTTACGCTTGCTCTCGGAGCGGCGCGAGTTCGGCAAGCGACGTCCGCTAACCAACGAGGAACCAAAGTCATGAAACTCGGCGAACTGGCGGCACGGCTGGGATGCACATTGGAAGGACCGGCGAACGTCGAAGTCACCGGCGTCGCGGGACTCGACGAGGCGGGGCCGACGGAGATCTCCTTCCTCGCCAATCCTAAATACATTCGCAAACTCAAAACGACCCGAGCGGCGGCAATCATCGTCAGCCCCGACATCCCGTCTGGGGATCGGGCTCTCCTGCGCTCGGACAACCCCTATCTGACCTTCGCCAAGGCGCTGGAGGTCTTCTTCCCGCCTTACCGACCGCCGGCGGGCATCCATCCCACTGCGGTCATCGCGCCGGACACCAAGCTAGGCCGCCATCCCTCCATCGGGCCCTACGTGGTGATTGAAGAAGGCGTCGAAATCGGCGACGATTGCGTCCTCAAGAGCTTCGTGGCGGTTTATCGCCAGGCCAAAATCGGCCACCGCTTCCTGGCCCATTCGCACTCCGTGGTGCGCGAAGGCGTGCGCATTGGCAACGACGTCATCCTGCAAAACGGTGTGGTCGTGGGCAGCGATGGCTATGGCTTCGCCAAGCAGGCCGACGGCTCCTACTACAAGATCGTCCAGGCGGGCACTGCCGTCATCGAAGATAACGTGGAGATCCAGGCGAATGCCTGCGTCGACCGCGCCGGGGTGGGAGAGACGCGCATTCGCCGCGGCGCCAAGATCGACAATCTCGTCCAGGTCGGGCATGGGTCGGACGTGGGTGAGAATTCCCTGCTCTGCGGCCAGGCGGGGCTCGCCGGCAGCTCCAAGATTGGGCGCAACGTCGTCCTCGCCGGGCAGGTGGGCGTCGCCGGGCACTTGACCATCGGCGATAACGTCATCGCCACCGCCCAGTCGGGCATCCCCAACGACGTTGAAGCGAACAAGGTAGTCTCCGGCTATCCGGCCATGGATAACTCCCAGTGGCTGAAGTGCGCGGCCGCTTACGCCCGCCTGCCGGAAATGTTCGCCACCTATCGAAAGGTGCTCAGGTTTCTGGAGAAACAAGACGCCGGCTCCTGATGCTGAGGAACGAACGCGGCTCGACTTCAGGTGGCCGCGCTGAAGTTCGACCGAGCTTAGCCGGTAGCCAGAGTCAAGGTTTGTCTGACGGTGGGCTCTTCCTATTGGGACGAACCCACGGTAAATTCAAACTGCGAATTGACCGTGGCGACCGCCTGCCGCGCCATCACGAGCTTTTCCCAAGTCGCCGAGGTCAGATTCTTGTTGACAGAACCTTAGGGACAACGCAGTATAGCTCCGCACGTTTCATCGGGGCTTCTATCACTTAACAATAAGCGGTCTACATACCCGATTCCGTTTCGGGGCTCCGGGCATCTTGCCGGTGAAGTCTCTTCACCGAAATCTCAAACTCTAGGGGAGGAAGAATGCAGAAACGAGTAGTCAAGTCTGTCTGTTCGTTGGTTTTCCTGGCGCTGGCGGCAGGCCTACCGCTGCGGGCGCAGAGTGCCGATCAGGGCAAGGCGCCCATGTACTCGTACATCGCCGAATGGGCGGTGCCGCGGGCGCAGTGGGCCGACATGGAAAAGGTCGATGACCAGGAGAAGGCCCTGATGGAGAAACTGATCGCTGACGGCACGATCGTCAATTTCGCAAGCTTTACAAACCTGCTTCACCAGGAAGGTGAGCCCACCCATGGAACCTGGTTCAGCGCCATGTCGGAAGGCAACCTGCTGAAGGCGTTGGAAGCGGTTTACGCGCAGGGAACGACCACGGCACCGGTGCAGGCCGCTTCCAAGCACTGGGACTACCTCACGGTCAGCCGCCTTTACAACCAGCGCTCCGGAAACTTCGGCGGCTACATCATTGTCTCCTATTGGAACGTGAAGCCGGGCCATATGCGCGACGTTCAGGACCTGGAGAAAAACAATGTTGTGCCGGTATTGGAAAAGCTGCTCGCGGACGGCGCCGTAACTTCCTATGGAATGGAGACCGAGGACTTCCATTCGGAGAAGCTCGGGCGCGTCGATTTCTACATCACCGTCTCGGACGCCGCGGCCATGGACAAGGTGGATAAGGCGATGAATGAGTTGTTTGAGAAAAACCCGGCGCTGGGCGACGCCTTCCGTTCGATGACTGAAAGCGAAGGACACCGCGACTATCTGATGCGCTTGCGCTACATGACGAACAAGTAGCGGGCAGCCGCGGTCAGGATTTGTGGGACAGCGGGCTGTTGGTGGTTTCAAGATCGGTTAATCCCCAGAACGGATCAACTGCTCTGCCAAATCTTTCAGGACGGGGCTCGGCGCAGCTTGCGCTCCGAGCGCGCAAGCTGCTCCTCGAGCTCGCCGCTGCCTTCGCCGGAAGTTTCCGAGCCGTCGCGTGCCACGTGTTTCCAGCTTCCATCGCTGAAGGTGTGCAGCGCTCCCAATTCCAGGTGCTCGTAGAGCACGATCTCGCCGTCCACATCCGCGCGCGCAAAGCCGTGGCGCAAGGCCACCTCGTGCCGCCCGCCCGAAGCCTTCCAATGCTCCGCATCCGCACCCTCGGCCGCGGGTGAACCCTCGGGAGATTTCTCGTCATCTGCCAGGCCCGAGAAGATGGCCTGCCGGACGCGCTCCATGATCGCTTCGCGGTCTTCGGTGGAAAAGCCGTCGGTGGGAACCGCGTCATGAATAGTGATCCGCGCCACTCCGGGATGAAGAACGCGCTCGCCTTTGCGCATGATTTTCGTGAAGCCGGAGACGGTGATGGGGACAACGGGAACCTGCGCCTGGATCGCCATCATGAAGACGCCCTTCTTGAAGGGCAGGAGTTGCCCGTCGCGGCTCCGCGTCCCCTCCGGATAGGCGAGAAAGGAGCGCCCGGCCTTGAGCGACTCAATCGCTTCCTCGATGGCGAGAATGGCGCGCTCGCGATTTTGGCGATCCACAGAGACGAAGCCCCGCATGCGCATCGCGCGGCCGACCACCGGCAAGCGGAAAATCTCCTTGCGGACCAGCACCAGGACGGAAGGGAGAGTGGCAATGAGAGCCGGGGGATCGGCGTTGCTCTGATGATTGGCCATGAAGACTACTGCACGCGCGGTGGGGATTTTCTCCAGACCGCGAACCTGAAGCCTCACGCCAGCCAGCCACAAGACCAACTTGCACCCCCAGACGCCCACGCGATAGATCGGGTCCGTTTCGCCACTCAGAAGGGCGTAAAGCAGCACAGGTGGCCCCAGCAGCAGGACGTAAGCGAACGTGAGGGATGTCACGAATAGCGCCCGAATCATGGCTTCCCCGCTCCTGTGCCTTGACTCGTGGTCCCTTCCAGCCAGCCCTGCCGCACCCGGCGCGCCAGGGCTCCGGCATTCTTGGTTTCCTCGATTCGATAGCGGATCCTGCCTTGGGCGCCGAGCGGGAATTTGAGGGTGAACTCGCGCTCGTCGCGCCGCACCCGGAAGCGTACTTCCTGGCCGGGCTTCATGCGCGCGATGGCATCGTCGGGAGTCCCCCGGAGCCGCTGCCCGTTCATCTCCAGCAAGACGTCGCCGCGCTCGAGGCCCGCGGCCTCCGCGCCGCTCCCTGGCTCAATGGATTCGACCCGGGCCGGCCCCTCGAAGCCCCATACGGCGAGAAAACCCGGCGCGGCGCGCTGCTGCGTGTGCGCGACCAGACGGAGTCCGGCATAACCCAGATATGTTTCGAAATCGAGTTCACGCGTTCCCGAAACGTAATCGTTGAAAAACCCGTGCAGTTCCCGGAAGCCCGGCGACAGCTCCGCAATGATGGCCAGCAAGTCCTGCCGAGTGAAGAATCGTCCGCGGCGCGCGAAATCCACGTTCAGGCGCCGCATGACGTCGTCCAGGCTGTGCGCGTTGTCGCTGGCGTGGCGGATGGCGAGATCGAGAAGGAATCCGACCAGCGCCCCCTTGTTGTAGTAGGAGATGCTCCGGTCGGGCCGGTAATAGTCGGGGTACTTCTCGATCCAGGCTTCACGGCCTGCCAACTCGACGCTCTGGAAGTGCCGCGCCGGCCGTTCCTGCAACGTTCGGATCTCGCCCGCCAGCCGTTCGTAGAACGTGTCGCGGGAGAGCAGTCCGGCGCGCAACAGCACCAGCTCCTGATAGGTGCTCGCCAGACCCTCGCAAAACCAGAGGTCGCGCGTGTCGTTGCCGTGCACATAGTCGATGGGCTCCAGGGCCTGCGGCCGGATGCGCTTGACGTCCCAGGCGTGGAAGAATTCGTGCGCAAGCGCGGACTCGAGCCCCGGCCAGTTCGTCTTCAGGTCCGTGCCGGCAAAGCTGATGGCCGCACCGTTGCGATGCTCCATCCCTCCGGTCCCCTGACGCGGGAAATGCAGGATGAACGTATAGCGCGGCGTGGGAGCGTCCTCGATCAGCGCGGTTTCGGTGGCCGTGATCTTCTTCAGCGAGTCGAGTAGACGATTCGCGGAATAATCCACCCCGGGCGCGTCGACGATCACGCGATAGGTCGCGTCGTCTTGCTCATAGGAATACTCTTTGAACTCTCCAGCTTCGGCGGGACTGTCCGCCAGGACATCATAATCAGCCGCGGTGAATTCGTCCGGCGAGGGGCTGTCAGCAAGCATCGTGGCGACCTTCCAGCCCTCCGGCAGCACAAATTTGACGCGGACAGGGCGGCCGCGTTCGTTGGGCAGATAGAAACACAGCATGGCGAAATTCAGGAAGGCGTGCTGGTCACTGAGCACGCTCGAAAACACGCTTTCCTCGTTGGCGTAGACGCGGTAGCGCAGCTCGAGGATGTCGCAGGCCTGTTCGTCGCTGCGCCAGGTTTGGAGGTCAACGCGCAGGAGGGTCTCTTCTTTCCCATCGCAGCGTGCCTCGAGTTCCTGCACGTTGCGGACGAAGTCGCGAATCTGGTACAGCGCATTCCAGGCGGGAAACTGGATTTCAGTGGCCGCACGAACATTCGGGATGCTCATCGTCATCCGCACCAGATGGGTGGCCTGGTCGCGCAGGTCCACGGTGTAAGTGACCGGCGCCTCCGCGGCCCACGTGGCCTGAGCGCTCAGCACCCAGGCCAGAGCGATGGCCGAGAGAACGCGCCGGGAGATTGTCAACCACCGCGGGTTTGTTGGGTTCGCCAAACCGGACTCGCAGCGCCGCCGGAAGGGTTTCATCCAAGAGGATGGGGAAATTCGTCGGCCGGAAAAATGCCTTGCAAGTGTCACGGCGGGTTTCTAATATAGCAAACTGTGGTTGAAGGGCAACCCGCAAAACTGTTCAAAGCGGATTTGCACGTCCATACCCGGCATTCGGGTCAGGCGAAGCATCTGCGCTTTCTCCGCTGCCGCGACTGCTATTCGCAGCCCCTCGAAGTGTATCGCACCGCCAAGCGCCGCGGAATGGACTTGGTCACGATTACGGACCACGATTCCATCGACGGCGGATTGGAACTCCTGAACCGCCTCGGCGACCTGCCGGACTTCATCCTGGGCGAGGAGGTCAGCACCTACTTCGCCGAATTCCGGCACGAGGTTCACATTGGCGTCTATGGCCTCGGCGAGGCGCAGCATCGAGAAATTCAGAAGCTGCGACCGAATGGCGAAGAGCTCGTGGCCTATCTCAGCCGGAGCGGGCTGGTCTTTGTGCTCAACCATCTGTTCCTGCATTTCTGGGACTTGGCGCGCGTCGAGGCATTCGTGGAGCGAATGGCGGCGCTCTTCGACATCTTCGAGATTCGCAACGGCACTCAGCAGCGCGAGCACAACACGCTCATCGTACGGTTGCTGGAGCGCTACCGCCAGGGCGCGGCGCTCGACCGCCCCGTCGGCATGGTGGGCGGCAGCGATTCCCACACGCTGCGGCGCATCGGGCGGACTTTCACCGCCAGCCCGGCCCGGACGCGCGAGGAATTCCTCGCCGACATTCGCCACGGCCGCACACAGGTCTTCGGGCCGCACTCCAACCACCTGTCTCTCGCCGCGGACATCTACGGCGTGGTGCTGCGCTACTACCCGACAGTGCTTTCTGTCCACAACGGCGAATTCTCTCCCCAGGTGCGTTTCAAGAACTTCTTTCTCAGCCTGGTGGCAGCGCCCTTTCTGCTCACCCCCTACGTCATCGCCCTCCGGCACAGCCGCATCGAGCGCCAGCGCGTCAATCAGTTCTGGCGGCTCTTCTATGGGGACCAATCCTCGTTCGCTTCTAGCTGATTGGACGGAATTTCCAGCGATAAAGCAGAGCCCCGGTGGCCATGGTCAGCAGCCCGAGGAGTGATTCGGTGGGGCGCAGGAAGAGCGTGTAGACCAGCATCCACAGGCTGGCTCCTACAAAAACGACCGGGACCAGCGGGTAAGCCCAGCTCACGGCCGCGAGACGCTTCCAGCCCGTTCGCCGGCGCATGCGGAAAATCCCCGCGGTCGCCAGGGCGGCAAACAGTATCAGCGCGAAGCCGATGTAGTAGATCAACCGCTCGAAGGTTCCCGTCAAAATCATCGCCGCGCTGGCAGCCGTCTGATAAAGGATCGCCTGCACGGGCGTGCGCCAGCGCTCGTGGACGCGCGCAGCGCCGCGAAAGAAACAGCCGTCCAGCGCCATGGCGTAATAGACGCGCGGCCCGACGATGACCATGGCGCTGACGCAGGAGAGAATTCCCGCCGCCATCATGCCGCTGAAGATGTCTCCGCCGCGCGGGCCGAAAAGCGCGCTGGCCGTCTGTGCTCCCACTCGCACTACGCCTTTCAGCGACTCCAGAGGCAGCGCATAAATGAACGCCACGTTGAGCGCCAGATAAATCAGTGCCACGGCCCCGGTTCCGGCGACCAATGCCAGCGGGAGCGTGCGCTCGGGGTTCTTCATTTCTTCCGCAACGTAGGTGGCCGCGTTCCAGCCGCTGTAAGCGAACATCACAAAGATCAGCGACACCGCAAATTGTGTTCCGACTCCGTGTGGCGAAGTCCGCGTCGCCGCCAGCGTGAAGTTGTGCCAGTCGCCCCGGCCAATCGTGAAAGCGAGCAACAGAAAGGCCCCGAGCACAGCGAGTTTTGTCGCGGTGAGGACCGTTTGCACTCGGGCCGCCAGACGAATTCCCAGGATATTCACGGCGGCGAAAACTGCGACGATCGCCAGCGCCAACAGTTGGCCGTTCCCCGGCCGCAGCCCCGCGACCCAGCCGATGTGTTGTCCGGCGTGGTGCATCGAAAGCGAGGGAACGAGGTGCCCCAAGTATTCCGAGACCGCCAGCGCGCCTGCCGCCACGGGAGCGGCGAAGCCGGCGAAGAAGGAGATCCAACCGCTCAGGAATCCCCAGGTCGGTCCCCAGGCCTCGCTCAGAAAAACGTATTCGCCCCCCGAGCGCGGGAAGTTGATGCCCAGTTCCGCATAGGCCAAGCAGCCGGCCATGGCAACGATGCCCCCGGCCAACCAAACCGCCAGGACGAGTGACGGACTCCCCAGATCTCCGGCCAGAAATCCCGTGGTCGTGAAGATTCCTGTGCCAATCATGTTGGAGATGACGATCGCGGCGGCACTGATGAACGTGATTTCACGGCGAAGCGGGGATTCCATGACAACTCGTTCGTGCGCGCCGGGGGGAAATTGGGTTTCAGGCACGGCCCGCCAGAGTAGATTTGAACGTCACGCGCCGCAAGCGAATTCTTGTCGAAGGCCCCTGCGTCGCTCGACAAGGCCTCCCGGCGTGGCTACAATCGAGAGCCGGCAGCCGCAACTTTGGCGGAGGCCCAGCAGCCGCGGAACGCATTCCAGCCCTGGGCGAGGAGAAGCTCTCATGAAAGCGCAAGATTCTTTGCGTCGCATGCTCGCATCTGCCATGGTCGGTGGAGTCTTGTTCGCTTGCCTCTCCGCGGCCGCACGAGCCCAGGAGGCGCCTCCCCCTACGCCGGAGGATCAGAAGGATCGGCTGGCGCCGTACGTTCCTACTCCACAGAACGTCGTCGAAGCTATGCTCAAGCTAGCCAACGTGGACAAGTACGACCGGGTCTACGACCTCGGCTCGGGCGACGGGCGCATCGTGATTGCCGCCGCGCAGAAGTTCAACGCCGAGGCCGTGGGCGTGGAACTTGATGACGACCTCTACAAGCAATCCTCTGCCCGCATCGCCGAGCTGGGCCTCCAGAAGCGCGCCAAAATCCTGCACGCCAACATGTACCATGTCAGCCTGCGCATGGCGACCGTGGTGACGCTTTACCTGCTCACCAGCGTCAACGAGCGTTTGAAACCGATTCTCGAGCGGGACCTGCGGCCCGGCGCGCGCGTCGTGACCCACGACTTTCAGATCCCCGGCTGGACGCCGGAAAAATCGGAAATGGTCTTTGCCGACAACGGGATAAGCCACACGCTTTATCTTTACGTCCGGCCGCAATGATTACGTGACGCCCCCCGGCGCAGGGATCCGCACAAGGCCATCCCATGCGTGCTTTGAACCCGCGCTCCTTCCTTTCACGCAAAGCGAATCTCGTATGGTTAGTGTTTCTTATCCTGGCCTGCGCGCCCTTGCCATCCCAGGCGCCTGAGCCTGCGTCCACCGCAGCGACAAGCGATTCCGAGACCCAACGGCGAGCTCGGGAGCGAATGGTCCGCGAGCAGATCGAAAACCGAGGGGTGCGCGACAAACGCGTGGTGGCCGCTCTGCGCAAGGTGCCCCGGCATCTGTACGTGCCGCGCGAAATGGAACCCTACGCTTACGCCGATCGGCCGCTGCCCATCGGGTACGCCCAGACTATTTCACAGCCTTACATCGTCGCCTTCATGACCGAAGCCCTGGAACTGAAGCCGCAGGACCGGGTGCTCGAGATTGGCACGGGTTCGGGCTACCAGGCCGCCGTGCTGGCGGAACTTGTCCGTGAGGTGTATTCAATCGAAATTGTCGACCCCCTGGGGAGAGAAGCTGCCGAGCGCCTCAAACGATTGGGATATTCGAACATTCAGGTGAGGATTGGGGATGGCTATCGCGGCTGGCCCGAGGCGGCTCCCTTCGATGCCATCATCGTGACCGCGCGCATGGGGATTTCGCCAGCACCATCGCGCTGCTGCTGGCCAAAACCGCCCACCGCAAGCCGCGTGAACTGGCGGAAGCTATCGTCGCCGCCCTGCCGGCAACGGACTGGCTCGCACGGGTGGAC
>JAIQGB010000120.1 GCA_020072905.1 Terriglobia bacterium
TAGGCCTGGGCAGTCCCTGCAAAACCCGTATGGATAGTTGTCGGAAGGCCAATCTTGGTCGCGGCGGCATTGATGGCATCCACCGCATCTCCCAATGCGACCCCTGGGCGCAAGTTGAAGGAGATGGTCACGGCTGGAAAGAGACCCTGATGGCTGACCGACAGGGGCGCCGTTTGCGGAGCGTAATGCGCAAGAGCGCTCAAGGGAACCTGCTCGCCTCGTGGCGAGCGGACGTAAATCTGGCTCAGAAATTGGGGATTCTGCCAGTATTTGGGCGCCGCCTCCATCACCACGTGGTACTGGTTTAGCGAAGTGTACATGGTCGAAACTTGGCGTTGACCAAAAGCGTCGTACAGGGTGTTGTCAATCAGTTGGGGCGAGATACCGAAACGCGCAGCGGTCAGGCGGTCGTACTGCACCATGGCCTGGAGCCCGCGGTTCTGCTGGTCGCTGCTGACGTCGGCGATGATGGGAATCGTCCGTAATTGCTGGAGCATACGGGGAGCGAACGCCGTGAGATCCTGGAGGTTGTCGCCGCGCATGGTGAACTGGTATTGAGCGTTGCTCATGCGCCCGCCGACACGGACATCCTGCGCCGCCTGCATGTAAAGCGTGGCCCCCGGCACCTTGGCGAGCTTGGGTCGTAACCGCGCAATGACTTGGTCGGCGGTGACGCTCCTTTCCGTCGGGGGCTTCAAGGAGATGAACATGCGCGCACTGTTCGCGCCGGCCCAACCTCCCGTGAAGCCCACGACTGCGTCGATGGCAGGATCTGCTTTGACGATGGTGATCATTTGTAGCAGGATATTATTCATAGACTGGAACGAGGAATCCTGGTCGGCCTGGATGGCGCCCATCATCCGGCCGTTGTCCTGTTGCGGGAAGAATCCCTTCGGCACACGGATATACAAATAGACGTTGAGGGCAATGGTCGCCAGCAGCACGGCCAGAGTCACAGCCGAATGGCGGAGGACGACGGCCAGCGTTCGCCCGTATGCGTTCACGACCCAGTCAAAGGCGCGCTCGGTCTTTTGGTAGAGCCAGCCATGGGACTCGTGCATTTTCAAAAGGTGTGCACACATCGCGGGAGTCGTGGTGAGCGAAACCACCATGGAAACAGCGATGGCAACCGAGAGGGTGACCGCGAATTCGCGGAAGAGACGGCCGACGATACCCCCCATCAACAAAAGGGGAATGAAAACCGCAACCAGCGACGTACTCATGGTGATGACCGTGAAGCCGATTTCTCTGGCCCCTTTGAGCGCGGCTTGGAAGGGAGGGAGGCCCTGCTCCAGATAGCGGGTGATATTCTCAATCACCACAATCGCATCGTCGACGACGAAGCCGGTGCAGATGGTCAAGGCCATCAGCGAGAGATTGTCCAGGCTGTACCCCAACAGATACATCACTCCGAAGGTCCCAATCAGGGACACGGGCACGGCAACGCTCGGAATGAAGGTTGACCGCGGGCTGCGCAAAAAAACAAAGACCACCAGAATCACCAGCATCACCGCGATCAGCAAGGTTCTCTCAACATCGTGGACGGAAGCGCGGATGGTCAGGGTCTGGTCCATCACGACTCGGAGATTGATGGATTGCGGGACCTCGGCCTGCAGCTGGGGGATCTCCGCGCGGATGCCGTCCACGGTGTCAATGATATTTGCGCCGGGCTGGCGGAAGATGATGAGCAGGACCGACGGCTCTCCGTTCGCATAACCTGCGGCGCGGATGTCTTCTACGGAATCTTCCGCACGGCCCACGTCGGAAATCCGCACGGCCGAACCGTTATGGTAGGCAACGATCAGGGATTGATAGTCCACGGCCTTAAAGATCTGGTCATTGGCGCCCACTTCCCACATGCGGTGGGCGTCGGAAAAGTGCCCTTTGGGAACGTTCGCATTGGCGCCCGCCAAGACGCCACGGACTTGCTCGAGCCCGATGCCATATTTGTTCAGCGCCGGAGGGTCCAACTCGATGCGGACGGCAGGCAAGGAACTTCCGCCCACCACGACTTGGCCCACGCCTTTCAGTTGGGCGAGTTTCTGCGCCATGATCGACGACGCTGCGTCGTACATCTGCCCCTTCGTAAGTGTTTTCGAGGTGAGCGCGATGATCATGATGGGGGCATCAGCGGGATTCACTTTTCGGTAGGTGGGATTATTGGGCAGGTTCGCGGGCAAATACCCGCGGGCGGCGTTAATGGCGGCCTGCACGTCGCGCGCTGCGGCATCAATGTTCCGGCTCAAGTCGAACTGCAGCGTAATGCTCGTCATCCCGAAGGTGCTGGACGACGTCATCTCAGTGACCCCGGCAATCCGCCCGAATTGACGTTCGAGGGGCGTAGCGACGGACGACGCCATGGTCTCAGGACTTGCCCCCGGAAGCCCTGCCCCCACCGAGACCGTGGGAAAGTCTACCTGAGGCAGCGGTGAGACAGGCAAGAAGCGGAAAGCGACGGCTCCCGCCAGTGCGATGGCGAGCGTGAGGAGCGTTGTCGCAATCGGCCTCCGAATGAAGGTTTCTGAAATGTTCATAACTTATTCCGCCGGGACGGGCTCAGAACCCGCGCGGCTTTCCCCATGCCAGGAGAAGCGCCTGGCCAGACGGTCGAACCAGAGGTAAATGACCGGAGTCGTATAGAGCGTCAGCAACTGGCTGAGCAGGAGTCCGCCCACCATGGTGATGCCCAGGGGCCTGCGCAGTTCCGAACCGGTGCCGGAGCCCAGTGCCAGCGGAACTCCAGCGAGGAGGGCCGCCATGGTGGTCATCATGATCGGGCGGAAGCGCAGCAAGCAGGCCTGGTAGATAGCGTTGACGGGCGTCATGCCTTCGTTGCGCTCAGCATCCAGAGCGAAATCGATCATCATAATCCCGTTTTTCTTCACAATGCCGATCAACAGCACCAGACCAATCAGCGCGATAACACTGAAATCATTCCGGCAGATCAGCAAGGCAAGCACGGCACCTACGCCGGCGGAGGGCAGAGTGGAAAGAATCGTAATGGGATGGATATAGCTTTCATATAACACCCCCAGGACGATATAGACAGTAATAATGGCTGCCAGAATGAGTACCCACTCGTTCGCCAACGAATTCTGAAAGGCCTGAGCTGTGCCCTGAAATGCGGCTTGAATGCTCGGCGGGAAACCGATCTGGTCCTTCAGGCGGTTCACAGACAGGACCGCATCACCCAGCGAAGCGTTGGGGGCCAGGTTAAAGGAGAGCGTAACCACCGGAAACTGCCCCCTGGTGGTTGATGGTGAGGGGAGCCGTCATTTCTTGTACGTGCGTGAAGGCAGCGAGAGGCACCTGCCCGCCATTGGGAAATGCCGCAGAAGAGGCGATGGGACCGCCAAACACGCTGTTCGAGGCGGTCGCGTTCGAGCCGCCGCCGGAGGTCGTGGAAGCCAAGCTCGAACTGGCCGCGGTTAGCGAGCTCGACGGTCCGAATAATTGCGTGGCAGATGAGCCGCCCGAAACCAGGCCAAGGGCGCTGCCCGAGGCCCCCTGACCGGTCCGAATGTAAAGGTCGCGCAAGTCCAAGGGATTGCTCTGATATCCGGGCATCACTTCCAACACCACATGGTATTGGTTCAGCTGCGTGAAGATCGTCGAGACTTCGCGCTGGCCAAAGGCGTCGTAGAGGGTCTGGTCGATGGCCGAGGGCGAGATCCCCAGCCGATAGGCGGTCTCACGGTCGAAAACCACTTTGGCCCGCAGACCCAGGTCCTGCTGGTCGCTAGCCACATCTTGAAGTTCCGGCAGCTTCTGCATTGCGGCCAGCATTTTGGGGGCGTAAGTATTCAATTCGTCGGTATTGGGATCTTCGAGGGTGTATTGAAACTGCGTGCGGCTGACCCGGTCTTCGACCGTCAAGTCCTGGACGGGCTGCATGTAGAGGGTAATGCCCGGCACCTTGGACAACTCAGGTTGCAGGCGGCGAATCACCTCGCTGGCGCTGATCTTTCGCTCGTCTAGCGGCTTCAAGTTGATGAGGATGCGCCCGCTATTCATCGTCGTATTGGTTCCATCAACTCCGATAAACGAAGAGAGACTGTCGACGGCGGGGTCCTTCAAAATAACGCGCACCAAACTCTGCTGCTCACCGGCCATCTCCTGGAAAGAAACGTTCTGGGCCGCCTGCGAGACCCCCTGAATCACGCCGGTATCCTGGATCGGGAAAAAGCCCTTGGGAACGATGTAGAAGAGCACGGCGGTCAGGAGAAGGGTGCCCATGGCCACCACCAGCGTTTCCGTTTGGTGGCGGAGCACCCACTGGAGGGTTCGGTCATAGAGGTTGATCACCGATTTCCAGGCATGCTCAGTGGCGCGATAAATCCGGGTCTGCTCTTCCTCGGGCTGGCGCTTCAAAAACTTCGAGCACATCATCGGTGTCAGGGTCAGCGAAACTATCGCTGAAACCAGAATGGTCACGCTCAGGGTAACGGCAAACTCTCGGAAGAGACGACCGACGATGTCGCCCATAAACAGCAGCGGAATGAGCACGGCAATCAGTGAGAAAGTCAGGGAGATGATCGTAAAGCCGATTTGTGCAGACCCATTCAAGGCCGCCTGCAATGGAGGCTGACCTTCTTCGATATAGCGTGCGATGTTTTCAATCATCACGATCGCGTCGTCGACGACAAATCCAGTCGATATCGTCAGCGCCATCAACGTCAAGTTATTTAAGCTGTACCCGAGCAAGTACATCACCCCAAACGTACCGACCAGGGATAAAGGCACGGCCACACTGGGAATGATGGTGGCCGAGATATTACGAAGGAAGAGGAAGATGACCATCACGACGAGGGCGATGGTAAGCATCATCTCGAGCTGTACGTCCTGGACGGAGGCCCGAATCGTGTTTGTCCGATCGGTCAGGATGCTGACGTGGACCGAGGAGGGAAGCGTCACGGTGAGTTGCGGCAGGAGCGCTTTGATCCGCTCAACGACAGAGATGATGTTGGCGCCCGGCTGGCGCTGGATGTTCAGGATGACCGCAGGAACATCATTCATCCAAGCGGCTTGGTGCATGTTTTCGGCTTCGTCGGTGACCGTGGCCACTTCACTTAACTTAACCGGAGCCCCGTTTCGGTACGCGATCACGAGGGGGGCGTAGTCGCTGCTGGAGAGCAACTGGTCGTTGGCGCCAATCTGGTAGGCCTGGTGCGGCCCATCGAAGTTACCCTTCGCCTGGTTGACGTTCGCGGCGACGATCACACTCCGAAGGTCCTCTAGGTTGAGGCCGTAAGAGGCCAGTGTTGTGGGGTTCACCTGAATTCGGACGGCGGGCTTCTGACCGCCGCTGATGCTGACCAGGCCGACGCCCGGCAATTGCGAGATCTTCGGCGCTAACCGAGTGTCCGCGAGGTCTTCAACTTTGGTCAGAGGCAGCTCCTGGGAAGTGAGCGCTAGGGTCAGAATCGGGGCGTCGGCCGGGTTGGTCTTGCTGTAAATCGGCGGGCTGGGAAGATCCGGAGGGAGGTAGGTCCCCGAGGCGTTGATCGATTGCTGGACCTCCTGCTCTGCGACATCAATGTTGAGGCTGAGATTGAACTGCAGGGTAATCACCGAAAGGCCGCTGGAGCTTGTGGAGGTCATCTGCTGCAGCCCGGGAACCTGACCGAACTGACGCTCCAGGGGCGCCGTCACGGAGGAAGCCATGACGTCCGGGCTGGCGCCGGGGTAGAAGGTCACCACTTGGATGGTCGGATAATCGACCTCCGGCAACGCGGAGACGGGCAATTTCAGGTAGGCGACCGCACCAGCCAGGAGAATTCCCAGCATCAGCAAGGAGGTGGCGATGGGGCGGAGAATGAACGTCCGAGAAGGGCTCATCTAGTTTTCCCGGGCTGGCGGCTCACTGTAAAGATGGACGCTGACCTTGCTCCCCTCTTGGAGTTTATCCACGCCGGTCATGACCGCAACATCGCCTGGGGAAAGGCCGGAGATGATTTCCGTCTGGTCGCCTTCCGTCGTCCCCACAGTTACGGACCGTACGGTGACGGTGGAATCCGGCTTCACAACATAGACATAGGTCATTTGAGAATTGCGCTGAACGAGGGCACTGGGCACCAAGGTCACGCCGCGCTTCTCCTCAACCAATAAGCGCGCGTTCACAAACTGGTTGGGAAACAGAACATTGTTCGGGTTGCTGAACGTAGCCCGCAACTTGAGCGTGCCGGTAGTCTGATCTATCTGATTGTCGAGGGTTGTCAGCCAGCCTTCCGCAAGTTTCGTCTTCATATCACGATCATAGGCATCGACTCTTAACCGCTGTCCAGCGCGCATCTTTTCAAGCACAAGGGGAACCTGGTCTTCCGCGATCGTAAAGATGATGCTGATCGGCTGCATTTGGGTAATCACGAGTAGCCCGTTTTGGTCACTCGCATGAACGATGTTCCCTGGATCAACGAGCCGCAGGCCGACGCGGCCGGTAATTGGCGCGGTGATATGACAGTAGACTAGGTTCAGCTTCGCGCTGGCAATCGCCGCCTGATCGGTTTTGACTGCCCCCTCATCTTGTTCGACCAGCGCTTTCTGGGTTGCGAGTTGTTGTTCTGGAATCGCGTTTTGCGTCACGAGCGTTTGGTAGCGGGTAAGGTCGAGCCGCGCGTTATCAAGGGCGGCTTGGTCCTTGGTCAACTGCCCTTCGGCTTGCATTGACTGCACTTCAAAGGGTCTCGGATCAATTTCCACCAGCAGATCGCCCTGGTGAACGGTATCGCCCTCTTTGTAAAGGACCTTCATCAACTGTCCGTCCACGCGGCTTTTCACCGTCACCGTGTAAATGGGGGTCACCGCGCCAAGCCCCGTGAAATAGACCCCAAGGTCCCCTTTTCGCGCCTTTGCCGCAACTACTGGAATGGCCAGTGCGCCGCGCGCATTCCTGCTCGCACCTTGCGAAGGGGCTGTTGTCGACCCCTGCTCGGCCCGCTTTGGCCTGAGGGAATAGGCGCCGGCAGCCGCCAGCACCAAAACGAGGACCCAGAGCCATCGTGCACGTGAACGGCGCTGGGGCACTGTTTGTGAGGGTTTCGGAGGGCCGCTTCCCTCTTCTCCAATTTGGGGGGGATAATGTTCCTTCATGATTCTTCCGATCTGGGTGCCCAGCTCGCGGCGATTTAGGATGCCCCGTATTCCCTACCGAGGACGATCCGCACATGCACCGAGAACCAAGCGGAGGTGCCAGCCCGAATAGGTGACCGACGGAACGGTCAACCTGCGCACTCGTCGTGCGCCGTCCCTCGCCCTAAGTCGCGAGAGATGGTAGAGGCCCAGTGTCCGACCAGTCCGTTTTAGGGACCTTGTGGCTCCGAAGCAAACTCAAAATCTAAAGGACCTGCGAAACAATCCAGATTGCCAGCAAAATGGCACCAAGACAAGCAGGGTAAGGGTCAGATCCTGCTTGTCTTGGTGCCATCCTTTATCATGCCCAGCCCGCACAGCTTTTTCTTCGTCACCCCAATGGGAGTGCTACATGGATCGTTCTCTCCGCCCGTTCGCCCCTTACTAGAGCGTGCTGCTAGCGATCGGCTATCAGTCAAAGTTAAGGACGTTCAAGTTGAGCGGCGGGTTACACACTGAGCCGTACTGCGCCTAAACCTCCGTCGAAATGCCCCGCCGGCCTCGCCGACCGTTCGCTTGACCCACTGGTTTCTGGTTAACCGTCAAGTGTGGCAAATGCCTCACTGGTGGGCGTAACCGCACGACTCTTTGTCCGTGCTCGCCCCATAAACCCTGGCAAATCCGGCCCCATGTTTGGTATTGTATATGCGGATAGACGAATATATAAGGAGGGGGAATGAAAGAACTGGAAGGCTATTTCAAGGGGCTTTCGGACGTTACGCGCCTGCGAATCATGAACCTCCTCCTGCAGGGGGAGCTTTGCGTCTGCGACATCCAACGCATCGTTGATGGCTCTCAACCGACTATTTCCCGGCACCTCAACTATTTGAAGCATTCGGGCCTTGTGCTCGATCGGCGCGACGGGCTGCGCGTGTTCTACCGCGTGGCGAAGGACACCAGCGCCGACCTCAAGGCCCTGCGCCAGTTCCTGCGCAAAGTCTTCAAAGGGAAGGGCGTGCTGGACGCCGATCTGAATGAGCTGAAAGACGCCATGGCGCGAGGTGCCTGTGCCATACCGACGCCTATTCGCACCGTCGGGCCCGTAGCGAGCGACACAACAACCAGCCGTACGCCGCTTGGGGCCAGGCGGGGATTCCAATCTGGAGCAGAGCATGTCTGAAGAGATGCTGAAGGTAACAGTTGACAAGTTCACTTTCCTGGTTCCGACGGGCCGGTTTTACAGCGACGCCGGCGTCTGGGTGAAGCTCGAAGGCAGTCGCGCACGGCTGGGCCTCTCTGACTTTGTCCAGCAGTCGAGCGGTGACGTCGCTTTCGCCAATGTGAAGCCCGTCGGAACCAAGGTCGAGCGGGGCGACGACTTCGCCGACATCGAAACGGTGAAAGTTGATGTCAGCGTCCCTGCTCCGGTGAAAGGGACGATTGTCGAGATTAACCCGCAGCTTGCGGAAGCAAGCGAACTCATCAACCAGGACCCTTATCACGCGGCGTGGCTCGCGGTCATCGAGCTTGCCGACTGGGAGGCCGACCGGGCGCGCCTGCTTGATCCCAACGCGTATCTTGCGCTCGTCAAAGACCAGGCCGAGGCGGAGGTGAAGAAATGAAAGGGAAAGTCGCCATCGTCCCCTGTAGCGGAATCGGCAAGAGTTACGGGTCCGTAGCTCGTGAGGGCGCTTTTGAAGTGACGCACGACCTTTGTCGCGAGAAGACCAGACTGGTTCCTCTCGCTTTATTGGTGCTGGGCGATGATGAGGCGCGTTCGGCGCTGGCGGAAACGCAGGCCATCACGATTGATGGCTGCAGGCTCGCCTGCGCGGCCAAAGTCGTGGCGGAATCGGGAGGCACGGTCGCGCACAAGCTGCGGGTTTTTGATGTGTTCCGTCGCCATCGCAACTTGAAACCCTCCGGAATCGCTGAACTCGACGAGAACGGGAAAAAGTTGGCGCGAATTCTCGCCGACGAGATCAAGGAATTAGTCGAAGGAATGCAGGGAGGGACTGGCGGTGCCTGATCTGGGCAGGAAAAAAGTGGGAATCATCGCGTGCTCGGGGGAAGAGATTCCCGAAGGCACCGTGACCCGGTTGGCGGCACTGAAGGTTCTTGAGACGCTGCGTCCTCACGAGACGGTGACGATTTGTTTGCCGCTGTTTCTCGCCGGCGGGGAGGGTGACCGTGCCTTCGCCCGCTTCCACCCGACAGTCGCCGTGGACGGGTGTGAGAAACGGTGTGCTGCTCGCAGTACGGAGATATATAGCAGCAAACCGGCGGTGAGCATCGTCGTCCATGACGGAGCGGACGCGACCCGTCTGGGCACTGCGCGGCGACTAACGGAAGCGGGGATGAAGCGCGTAAATGATGTTGCCGAGCAGATTGCGCGCCACGTGGACCAGTTGCTCGGACTGAAATCGGATCGGCGCGCCGGTCGCGCGCTTGGCAGCCCCGAATCCCAGGAAGATTCCAAAGGAAGACAAGCCACTTGTTCCTGTGGCTCGGGAATTCCAGTCGCGACCTTGCGCCTCGCTGGACGGGAAGCCACCTTCGTCGCGCTCCCCTTGATCTTTGCCCAGTTTCGAGAGGCCGGGAAGTTGCCGGATGATTCCACCCAGGCCGAATTGATGGAGGCGGTGAGAATCTACAACCCCATCGCAGATGAGGATGAAGCGTCTTGCGCCGACCTGATCCTTCGAGAATACAGAGCGTACTGTCAGCGGAGCCATTGATGTTGCGGACGGCCACCTATCACACCCGGGTTACATGGAAAGGCGAACACTGGGGTCACATCCAAATGGGCAACGGACCTGAGATGGACTTCTCCGCACCGCCTGATGTTCAGGGACATCCCGGCGTATTGACCCCGGAAGACGCCTTTGTGGCGGCAGTCAATACTTGCATCACCATGATGTTTCTCTGGACCGCCGAGCGCTTCAGGCTCGATCTGGTGTCCTACGAGTGCGAGGCTGAGGGGACGAAGCTCATAGAGTTGAACAGGACGGAAATCTTTACCTCAGTCCGGCTG
>JAIQGB010000121.1 GCA_020072905.1 Terriglobia bacterium
GGCGAAACCCTCGTGGATTGTACGCCCGCATTTCTGGGGCGCGATTCCAGCCTCCTCCGGCGGCTCGCGGAGGCGAGCGGCCTCAACATCATCACCAACACGGGATTCTACGGCGCGGCGAACGACAAGTACGTTCCCGCCTTCGCCTATCGGGAGACGGCGGACGAACTCGCCCTGCGCTGGGTGCGAGAGTACGAGAACGGCATCCTGCCGGATAATATCCGTCCGGGCATCATGAAAATCGGCGTGGACTCGGCGCCGTCTCTAACCCGTGGCACGGGCGTCTCGCCCGTGGGCCACGCGCAAGATGCGCGTGTCACCTCGGAGATTGATGAGAAGCTGGTGAGGGCCGCAGCCCGCTGTCACCAACGGACCGGGCTCGCGATCGCCTCGCACACCGGCGACGGCGTGGCAGCCATGGCCCAGTTGGATGTGCTGAAAGAGGAGGGCGTCGAGGCGTCCGCCTTCATCTGGGTCCACGCACAGAACGAGAAGGACCACGCCCTCCACGAGCGCGCCGCCCAGCTCGGGGCTTGGGTCGAGTTCGACGGCATCTCGCCCGACAGCGTGCCCCAGCACGTTGAGCTGGTTTTGAGCATGAAGCGCGCGGGCTACCTTCACCGCGTGCTCGTCTCTCAAGATGCCGGCTGGTACCACGTCGGCGAGCCGAAAGGCGGAGACTTCCGCGGTTACGATTTCCTCTTTACGCGATTCCTCCCGGCGCTGCGCAAGGCCGGGGCTTCGCGGGATGACATCCAGACCCTCATCGTCAAAAATCCCCGCCGGGCCTTGGCTCTGACTCTGTAGGCGCGCGACTCCGCGCGGACAAGCCGCCGGTGCGCCCCAAGTGTTATAATTTTCGTTTTGGGGAACTCCCGTCGAGGCTTCTATGCAGTCAACTTTTTTGTGGCTGGCGCTGCTCCTGTACGCTCTCGGGATCATCCTGGCCTTCCCTTCGGTCCTGCGCCGGCGGCCGGTCCTCTCCCCCGCGACGCTCGGAGCATTGGGACTGGGGCTCCTCGCGCACGCCGGGGCCCTGGGAATCGAAGCCTCGGCCATTCATCGCCTGCCGGTGTTTGATGTTCGCAGCGCCCTCTCGTTTTTTTCTTTCCTCGCCACCGTGGCCTTCTTCTTTGTCTATCTGCGCTACCGCATTGCGGCGCTGGGCATCTTCATGCTTCCGCTGGTCTTCGTGCTGACCTTGATTTCCGCGCTGCATCCGGAGCAAAACTTCAACAACCCGGCGTTCCGCGGCGGATGGCTGCTCGTCCACATTAGCTCGATCTTCCTGGGTTACACGGCTTTCTTTCTGACCTTCGTTGCGGCGCTCATGTACCTGATCCAGGAAAGGGAGTTGAAATCCAAGAAGCCGCACGCGTTTTATTACCGGCTACCTTCGCTGGAGGTCTGCGACAACCTCTATTCGCGCTCGCTGGTCTTTGGCCTGCCCTTTCTGACCGTGGGCATCCTGACCGGATTCATCTGGGCCAGCCGGAGATGGACCGGGCCGTGGGAATTCGATCCGAAAATCCTGGCCTCCCTGTTGACTTGGCTCATCTATCTGGTTCTCTTCTCGACGCGGTTGAGCGGGACGTGGCGCGGCCGGCGTGCCGCCTACATCGCGGTCTTCGCCTTCGCTGCCATGATGGTGACGTTCCTGGGCATCAGCTTTCTGAGCGGCCAGCATGGGTATCTGCCGAAGTTCGGCTCCAATCCGTAGCGGCGGAAGGCGGAGAGCAGTAAGCAGTAGGCAGTGGACAGCGCGCAGTAGGTCGATTCGGGATTCGGATTTCGGTGTTCGGAGTTCGGGACATCCGGCGAGCCCTTGACCTGACGAATCCCGAAACCCGAACTCCGATTCCCGACTGAAGTTATGAACCTTCTCCTCGTCGGAATGAACCATCGCACGGCGCCCGTGGAAGTGCGCGAGCGGATGAACATTCCCGAGCCACGCCTGGGCGCCGCCGTCGCCGACTTGGTCCATCGTGAGGGCATCCTCGAAGCGCTGATTCTTTCCACCTGCAACCGCGTTGAAGCCGTCGTCAGCAGCCGCGAAGAAGTCAACGCTGAGCCGGTGCTGCGTCAATTCCTCGCGGACTATCATCACTGTGATCTCTCGGCCTACGAGGCGTACCTCTATTGGCATCGCCAGCAGGAGGTCGTTCACCATCTCTTCCGCGTCGCCTCGAGCCTGGACTCGATGTTGGTCGGCGAGCCGCAAATCCTGGGGCAGACCAAGCGCGCGTACGTCATCGCGCGCGAGGTCGGCGCTCTGAACGGCCCGCTCAGCGAGGTCACCAGCCAGGCTTTCGCCGTCGCCAAGAAAGTCCGTCGGGACACGGCCATCGGCAGCGCGGCGGTCTCGGTCTCCTACGCCGCGGTTGAGCTCTCCCGGAAGATCTTCGGCAACCTTTCCGGCAAGACGATCTTCGTGATCGGCGCCGGCAAGATGAGCGAGCTCGCCGCCAAGCACCTGCTGAGCAGCGGGGCGAGTGCCATTTTTGTCAGCAACCGCACCTATGACCGCGCCGTGGAGCTGGCGCAGGCCTTTCGCGGAACCGCGATTCCGTTCGAGCACCTCCTCGACAACCTGGCAAAGGCGGATATCGTTATCAGCTCGACCGGGGCGCCGCATTTCGTCCTGGAAAAAGGACAAGTGGAAAAGCTGCTCGCCGCACGCAAGAACCGCCCCATGTTTTTCGTGGACATCGCCGTGCCCCGGGATATCGACCCGGCGGTCAACGAACTCAACAACGTGTTTGTCTACGACATCGACGATCTCGAGCAGGTCGTGGACGCCAACAAGAAGCAGCGGGAGCGCGAAGCCGTCTGGGCAGAGGAAATTGTCCGCGACGAAGTCCAAAAGATGATGAAGCGGCTGGCCTCGCGCGAGGTCGTGCCCACCATCGTGGCGCTGGAGGATCGGTTGAACCGCATCCGCGAGATGGAACTCGAGCGCCAGCGCGGCCGTCTCCAGAACCTGACGCCGGAGCAGCGCGAAGCCCTCGATGCGCTCACGCGCGGGATCGTCAACAAAATCCTGCACGGCCCCATCACCGAGCTCAAGAGCGGCGCCGGGCAGCCCGGACACGGCACCTTGGTGGAATTGATTCGCAAAATGTTTGGGGTGGCGGAGTAAGAAAACAGTGACCAGTGGATAGTGAACGGTGACGGGGAGTCCAGGCTGGTGGGACTATCCACTATTCACTATGCACTGGCCAATATTCACTCGTCACTCGTCGCTTTCTTTATGCAACTAACCATCGGCTCGCGCGGCAGTCAGCTCGCCTTGTGGCAGGCCAACTGGGTTAAGGATCGGCTCTCGGCCCGAGGCCATGAAGTCGAAGTCCGCATTATCAAGACCGCCGGCGACAAGATGCAGAATGTGCCCCTCATGCAGTCGGGGACGAAGGGACTCTTCATCAAGGAAATCGAAGAGGCGTTGATCGAGGGCTCGGTTGATTTGGCGGTTCACAGCATGAAAGACTTGCCGACCGACCAGCCCGCCGGCCTGGCGGTAGTCGCCGTGCCGGAGCGCGAAGATGCCCGAGACGTCTTCATTGCGCAGAGCGGCAAGCCATGGTCTGCGCTGCCGCCCCGGGCTCGGGTGGGCACCAGCAGCTTGCGCAGGCAAACACAACTCCGGCGGCTGCGTTCCGACCTGCAGTTTGTTCCCCTGCGCGGCAATCTCGACACCCGACTGCGCAAACTCCAACGTGGCGATTGTGACGCGCTGGTGGTTGCGGCCGCCGGCGTCCATCGCCTGGGGCTGCGGGATCGCATCACCGCCTACTTCGCTCCCGATGAAATGTGCCCGGCGGTCGGCCAGGGAGCGCTGGCCATCGAAATCCGCGGCGATGCCGCGAAGGTGGCGGAGAGCGTCAAATCTCTCGACCATGCCGCCACTCACTGCGCCGTGCGCGCGGAGCGCGCCATGCTGCGCCATCTCGGCGGCGGCTGCCAAGTGCCCATCGCCGCGCACGCGGACATTGAGGACGGCGAACTGAAGCTTATCGGCGTTGTCGCAAACCTCGACGGCAGCAGACTGATTCGGTCCACGGCGACGGGTCCCGCGACAGACCCCGAGACCGTCGGCGCGCGAGTTGCAGCCGATTTGCTAAGCCAGGGAGCGCGGGAGATCTTGGAGTCCCTGTAGGGGCGGGGCTTGCCCTGCCCCGAACAAAGCGGGCGCGGCAAGCCGCGTTCCTACGAGCATTGGAGACGCGAGGCGTATGCCAGGCAAGGTCTACCTCGTGGGTGCGGGCCCCGGAGATCCCGGCCTCTTCACGCTCAAAGGTCGGGCCATCCTCGAACGCGCCAACTGCGTGATTTACGATTTCCTCGCTGCCGAGGAGCTGCTGCGGTTTTGCCGCTCGGACGCCGAGAAAATCTTCATGGGCAAGCGCGGCGGTGGACCGCGGCGACCGCAGGAAGAGATTGATCAGCTCCTGATCTCCAAAGCTCGCGAAGTCGAAACGGTAGCGCGACTCAAGGGGGGCGACCCGTTTGTCTTCGGTCGCGGCGGGGAAGAAGCGCTGGCGCTGACTCGGGCCGGAATTCCCTTCGAGGTCGTGCCCGGCGTCACGTCGGGGCTGGCAGCGCCCGCGTACGCCGGCATCCCGGTAACGCACCGCGAACTCGCGTCTTCGGTCTGCTTCATGGCGGGTCACGAAGACCCCACAAAAGAGGAGTCCACAATCGACTGGTCGGCGGCGGGGAGGGGCGGTACGCTGGTCTTTTTCATGGGGACTCGCAACCTCGCCGCCATCGCGTCGAAGCTCATGGCTCATGGTCGTGCTCCCGAAACTCCCATCGCCGTCATCCGTTGGGGGACAAGTCCCCAACAGCAGGTTGTCACCGGGACTCTTCAGGACATCGCCCGGCGCAGTGCAGGCCTTCAGCCGCCCACGGTGATTGTGGTGGGTGAAGTCGTGAAATTGCGCGAGCAGCTCAACTGGTTCGAGCGATTGCCGCTTTTCGGCAAGCGCATCGTAATCACTCGCGCGCGCGACCAAGCCGGCGCGCTGCGCGAAAGGCTCGTGGAACTGGGCGCAGAAGTCATTGAGGTCCCCACAATTGAAATTCGCGCGCCCTCCTCCTGGGAGCCACTCGACGGCGCGATCCGCCGGCTAGAAGAGTTTCAGTACCTGCTCGTGACCTCCGCCAACGGGGTGCGCAACTTCCTGGCGCGGCTAAGGGCCTGCGGGCGCGACGTCCGCGATCTGAAGGGCCTCGCGATCGGCGCCATCGGCCCGGCTACGGCAGCGGAGTTTGCCAAGACGGGGGTCAAGGCCGACTTTGTCCCTGGGGAATACCGCGCGGAGGGTTTGCTCGAGGCGCTCACGGGCCGCGACCTGCGCGGCAAGTCATTCCTGATTCCCCGCGCCAAGGTGGCACGGGATCTTGTGCCGCGTGTGCTCACGCAACGCGGCGCGCGCGTTGAGGTGGTCGAAGCCTATGAGACGGTCACGCCGGAATACCCCGCCGAAGAACTGGAACGACTGATGACTTCGCCGCCGGATGTGATCACGTTTACGAGTTCCTCGACGGCGTCAAACTTCGCGAAGCTCTTCAGCGGACGTCTTGTGAAGGAAGTTTTACGCGGGACCGTTGTCGCCTCGATCGGACCGATCACGTCGGAGACCATCCGCGAACTGGGACTCGCAGTGAGCGTCGAGGCCAAGGAATCCACCATCCCCGGCCTGGTCGAAGCCCTCACGCAGCATCTCCAGTCAAAATGAGCGGATTTTGCGGTGCCGCGACGTTAGGAAGGGAACGCTGAGCAGTCGGGTCAGCGCGATTCGACACGCATACCTTCCTGCGGACGCGCTCCCAAATCGTCCAGGATCATCTCGCTCGCCTGGAAGCCTGCAACCTAGCAGTCTGTTGGACAAACCCTGACAGTGTCACCCTGAGGAGCCGGAGGCGACGAAGGGTCTCCGTATTTGCTTGACTTCAAAAATACCGGGATTCTTCGCTTCGCTCAGAATAACATGCCCAAAACGCTTTTCAACAAGCTGCTAGAGATTGAGCAGCTCCCTCAGGCGGCGCGTTTGCGCCCGGCTGACGGGAACCTCCGTCTGCTTGCGGTCATCCATCTTGAGCTGGTAGGAGCTCTTGAACCAGGGAACAACTTCCTTGATGCGGTTGATGTTGACAAGAAACGAGCGATGGACGCGCCAGAAGTTGTTGGGATCGAGGTTGCCCTGCAGTTCTTCCACCGTGCGGAAATTCGACTGCCCTTCGAGTTCGCGCGTGACAATGGTGATGACGCCGTCTTCGATGCTGGCAAAAATGATGTCGTCGGAATTCACCAGGACCAGGCGTCCGCCGCTCTTCACCAGCAGCTTGGTCTTCTGCGGGAGCGGACGCTCTTCGACGAGTTGGACCAATCGGTCAAGTTTCTGCGCTGCCGGCTCGGAACCCTCCAGCTCGCGCCGGACCCTGGCCACGGCTTTCTCCAGGCGCTGCCGGGCGATGGGCTTGAGCAGATAGTCGATCGCGTTGACCTCGAACGCCTGGACGGCGTAGTGGTCGTAAGCGGTCACAAAAACGAAGAACGGAAGCCTGGCCTTTCTCTCCAGCAGCTTCTTGATGACCCCAAAGCCGTCCAGGCCAGGCATCTGCACATCGAGGAACACCACCTGGGGAGTCAACTCACGGATGAGGTTCAGAGCCTCGACGCCGTTCTTCCCCTGCCCCATTACCTCCACATCCGGGAGGTCCTTGAGCAGGAAGGCCAGTTCATCCCGCGCCGGCTGTTCGTCATCCACAATCAGAGCCGAAACCTTCATTCGACGATCCTCTCCTCTCTCACCAAGCATCCTGAGGGAAGACCACAGTATACCAGCGCCCTGGCCCGCTGTGCGCCGATTCGCTGGTTCTCACCCCATACGGGCAAGTCAGCCCGTACACGGACCGAATCGTCCTGGCAAGTTGAAGCCGCCAATTCCGCCGGAAGAGCCGGAAGGTCAACCGTCAGCGCTTGTCTCGCCTCCTAAGGCTTAGACACAGCCGACGTTTCTGCGGTCGTCGTGCCCGTTTCGGGCCACACCACGGAGTCCGACAAAATCCCATCGGAGGAGAGCAAGCAAACGTGAGCTTTGTTGTTACTCGGGACAACGTCGAGAGGAATCGTGTAGGTTCCGGACCTGCTGAAGACCAGCGCTTTCTCAATGGGCGTGGCACAGGCCTCATCACCCCAGAGCTGCGCCGACACACCCGAAGCCAGCCTGATCCTGAGGATCGCGCTTCGCCCCTGCACTTGGAGTTGCGCCTGCTCGCCTACCCTCACCAACAAGGTCGTCGTACTGGTCCTACTCTGGGCAGAGAGGAGGGCAGTTGATACAAGCCATCCCACCAACGAGAGTGCGCTGAGCGTCGCCGCGCCAAGGCGTCCCCAAGCGAGGGGAGGGCCCTCGGTGGAGCGGGAGCAAGCTTGGCTCGGGCCACCTACTGCTCCCGCGGGGCCAGCAAACAAGAATGCCAAAACTCGCAGACTAAACACCTCTCACCCCTTCTCGGCGCATCACGCCACGTGATACTCGAGAGGCAAGCACTCTTCCACCTATACCTATCGGCAAAGTTAAAAGGAATTTTGGGAGTTGGTGCGTTTGCTGTTGGCGGAGAAGAGCTATCTTACAGAATGCAAGGAGAATAGCCACGAGGAAAGATGGGTGTGAGCAGGCGAGCAGGGTGACTACCTGTCGGGGAGGCCTTGTTAAGGCTTTCTAATTGAGATGTGAACGTCCGCCGCTGAGATGAATGTCTAAGTATTGACCATCACCAGGTGCGCGATTCGAGATGGACGCCACGTCCCCTGAATTGCGCCACTGCTTTACTGGCCTCTGCGATCGCGAGTGGCTGCTTTGCCGCCAGCCCCACCGCGGCCTCGACCCGGATCGCTTCCGCCGTGACTACCGCCGTGGGACCCACCACCGCCCCCGCCACCACTGGCTCCGCCCACGTGGATTTCCTGGTGCAATATCTGGCGAATCGGCTTCTCCTCGCGGGGCTTCTCCTTCAGCTCAAATATCACTGGCGTTGCCGGCTTAGAGCTAGAGGCCAGCACATGGACGCTGGCGGGCGACACGAGCAGGTAACCTTCCGGAAGCGTCTTCTCGTCGATCGCCGGGTCATACTCGCCCTCACGCAGGTTGTAAAAGGCGAAGGTGCCATCGGGGTCCGGCGTGGTGTAGCGGCTCGTGCCGGCCAGGCGGACCAGCACGTTCTCAACAGGGGCACCGGCGGGCGCAACAATTCTCCCGACGAGAGACGTCAGGCGCACCACGTTGAAATCCGCTCGCAGCAGGGCGCGCGGCTCCACGCTCACACGCGCCTCCGCTGCCGGGCCCGCATCGTAATCGGCAGGAAGTTGCTCCATGTCGAGTCCCACCTCGTGCGGGCCTTCGGGAACATCGGAAAACTGATAGCGGCCCGAGCCATCCGTGAGCGCGGTTCGGTAGTGATCCAGGCTGATGGCGACGTTGGAGGCCGGCCGCGCTCCGGCGAGCGTTTGTTCCATCACCAGACCCTGAACGCTTCCCACCAGTGGCGCGTGCTCCGCGGCGTAGTCCTCAAGGCTTGTCCCCCCGCGCAGTTCTCTGCCCCAGCGGAATTGCTTGCTGACCCGGAAGAAGACGCTCCACTGATTGAACGCGGCAAGCTGCGTGTTCAGGCCCAGGGCACCGCTGCCGAAAAGGAAGACATTCTCGGGATTCAAGTCCGTAAGGAGCTTGTTGCGGAAAGCTTCAAACTGCAGGTTCCATCCCCTGAAGAGCGGGGCGCTCAGTCCTGCCACGGTACTGCTGTAGGAGTTTGTACTGAAGATGCTTTTGTTGACCAGGTCGTTGCCCTTCTCGATGTAGCCATAGGCCGAGACTCGCTTGAAGTTGGCTTGCAGCGAGCCGCGGAAGAAGAGCGTGTTCTTGTTTTCCGCCGCGTGCTGGCTCTGCACGCGGATGGCGCCCCCCAGCACCAGGTGCTTCCAGGTGAACCTGTCCTCAAACTCCTCGAAGCGTTGCGTCTGCGGCTGGATGTTGGTGTTCAGCTTCATGTCAATCAGAGAGAACCGCAGGCTATGACGCTTGATAGGGCGGAAGAGGTTGACGTTCATCTGGCGGTTATCCGAGATGGACTCGCCCGGCCGCGACGGGTCGCGCACCGTAAAGCGTATCTCGGAAAGCGAGGTGCTGGCGTTGAACTTCCAGGGGAGAACGAAGGAAGCTCCTGCGGTCTTCCCCGTGCTGTGGAAAGTGGGCAGTTCGGGGTTGCCCTCCAGATTGTTCGAATAACCGCTGGCGGAGCCGTAAAAATCCACCCACTTGGCCGGCCGGTAGTGTCCTTCCACAAAGGGTCCCTTCCGGTCGCCCACAAAGTAGCCGAGCAACGGCATGTACGTAGTGCTCTGGCGGACGTAATTGGCGCGCAGGCTGAACTTTTCCGTTTCCCAGGTCGGACCGACCAGGAGTGAAAGCGGCTTCTGCCCCACCGGTGTGGGCGTGAAGCTCGTACCCGTGCCGTACCCGGCTTCCGCATAGGCGCGCGCCAATCTTGTTGTACAGTTCCGCTCCCTGCCCGATTGCCGCGACTGCGCGTTCGTCGTCACCCCGTTGCGCAAAGAGGTCCCTGCCCCTTCGGACCGCGACCGCGGCAAGCACCATGAGGTCGTTGTTCCGCAGGGCTTCCTGCTCGAGCCACGCCAGCCATTCCGACGCCTTCGCCTCGTCCTTCTGTATGGCATACGCCCAGGCCAGGAGACTGCAATTGATCGCATTTTCCTGCGACCAGGGCATCGAGCGGATAAGGTCCCCCCGGTGCTCCGCGTACTCACAGAAGGCGCCGAAGTCACCCTTGTCGAAGGCGCCATATGCAATCACGAATTCGGTGCCCAGGGCCTCCGGGCAGTCGGGTTCGCCGCGCAACGCGTCGAGACTCTCCTGCGCCAGGGGCACATACTCCTGGGGCCGGTGGCGCGCGGTGAGTGCCTTGCACAGGAGGAACCGGACCTGGGCAAGCTCGCGTGCCGGCAGCCCGGCAGTGCGGCCGGCGTCAAGTGCCTCGCGCAGACGCGCCTCGGCCAGGTCGTGCCGACC
>JAIQGB010000122.1 GCA_020072905.1 Terriglobia bacterium
TCCACCATCTCCCGAAGATGTTCCTCGGGCGACACCTCGTAAATCTTCATTTCGTCCACAGTGGAGTTGGCGTAGTCCATGATATCGTCAATCGCCCTTGAGAGGGCATAGATATCCTCGCGATCCATTGGGGTGACAAAGGTCTGGTGAAGTTCTTCAACAAGAATCCTTCGAAGTTCATCGGCCTCCTGGCCACATTTGTGGGCGTATCTCTGTCAATCGGGGTTTTTGAGTTCCTTGCGCTACGATATGACTTGCAAGAAAAGAAAATGCTGCGCCAGCAGATGCGGTTGCTGAGTGTTGCTATCGGGACTATCGCCGCCTTCGGGTTAACGCCTATCGCCGGGAGGTAACGGAAGATGAAGACTATGGTCTGTGAGGTAAACACGACGACGGAATGGTCGGAGTTCTGGAACTTGCCGAAAGGCGTATACACCGGTGATCCGTATTACCAGTCGCCGGGCAAAGCAATGATTGAGGCAAGCCTGTTCCGATCCAATTTCGAAGGTCGTCAAGCCGTGTGGTTGGCCCGCGACGGAGGACGCAGTGTGGGCCGGGTTGTGGCGCGATTGTCGCCGACATTGAGGGACGACGACGGGCGACCGGTCGGAATGCTCGGCTTCTTTGATGCGGTAAACAATCCCGTTCGGAACGCTCCCCGCCAGCAGGTTGCCCTCACGGTCGAAGGTCAGGCACATGATGTGGGTCTGCTTGCTGTCGTAGAAAACGTCGCCCTTTCCATCCGGACTGATTTTGAAGATCTTTCCCTGGTCACCCGTCGCAGCGAAAAGGTTCCCCTTGGAGTCGAGGGCGAGCGACCAGATGTACTTGGTTTTGGGATCGAAGAATTCGCTCGACTTGCCGTCGAGCGTGATGCGATAGATCTTGCCTTCGGGCGAACTGGCCACAAAGAGCGATCCATCGGGGGCCACGGCCAGCGCAAAGATCTCGGGTTCGCGCGCGGTGAATAGGAGCGAGCCTTTCTGGTTCGCGTCCACACGAAAGACTTTTCCCTGGTGCCCGGTGCCAATAAAGACGTTTCCTTTGCGGTCTGCGGCGAGCGACAGGGCAAGCGTTTCATCGGGATTGAAGAGTGCCCGGGTCTCGGGAGCCAAGGTCAGCTCACCCTCTTGGCTCAGCGAGACGTCGTGAAGAGTCCCCTGCAGGAATTCCTCAAAAGTTCCCACTTGCCAGAAGGAGGTGTCCACCGCGCCTAGCGGGGTTGCCAGGAGGAACCAGACGAGGAGGAATGCCTTCGGTCGATTCATTCTTCAGCCTCTCTCCAAATGTTCCCGCCGGCTCTCGCCTTCGGAGGGAATCGCTGGCCTAGTCGCCCTGGTCCACCACTTTGAGCAGCAGGGTCTTCTGGCCGCGAATCGCGTAGGGAATGGCTTTGGTTTCAAAGTCCCCCACGATCGAAGTGCCACTGAGGGTCATATTGCTGGCCACGGCGGGGTCGGCCAGGAAGGTCTGCACCAGGGACGGTGGAGGGGAGGGGAACTCGTCACCCTGGAACACAAACGACCGCTGTGGAGCCATGAGAAGCGCGTAGACGCGGTTGCTGCGCCGGGTTTTGTTGAGCGCCTGCACGAGCTGCCGCAAATCCCGCGGCGCCGCAGCCAGCAGCGAGAAGCGCGTCTGCAGAACGTTCATGGCGGACCCACTCCCCACGACGAGGGACAGCATCTTGTCGGCAACGCTTTCGGGTATCTCTACGGGGAGTTTCTGCGTAAAGGTTTCCCCCGTCGGAGTGCGAAGCACGACGGTGACTTCGATCTTGTCGCCCGGCGAAACCTCGGATTTGGAACTCCACGCCTGCTCGAGATTGGCGATGCGCTTTCCCGTCCGCGCGATGATGGAGAGATCGACCCCTTCAATCTGCAGATCGGGGAAGGCGTTGTTGAGAAGGAGGCCCAGAGGTGCCGCGGCGGATAGAGCCGCCGCCATCGGCGCGTTCGTTTCACCGGATACCACATCGTCGATCTCGACGGGCTCGCTGTTCGCCAGCCGGATCGCGCCCTTAATTTCCACCGTGGAAGGCCCCAGCATCCGCTCGGTGGCGCTCAGCGAGGAAATCACCGCGAGGTTCATGAGCAGGGGGGACAGGAAACTCTCTTTCACCACATCAAAGTTGTATTCCACCACCCGGTTCAGCGAGGAATCCAGCCGAATATGCACGGGGATCAGGGGTACCTTCTCGCCCACGACCCCATAAATGGCGCCGAATCGATCCTGAGTGATGCTCCCTGCCAAAGCTCCCGGTACGTCCACCTTGAAGGAACTTGCCAGATTGGCCACCGTGGCCAGAACTCGGGAGGGTGCGAAGGGAATCTTCGCGGGGCCGGTGAGCAGGAAGCGGTGTCCGCAGGCATAGAGGTCATCGCCCTTACGGTACGTCACCGTGCAGTCCACGTTCAGGTTCAGGTCTCCCCGGACGAGTAGCAGGCTGATCATGGACCCGGGGGCAATCTCGACCTTCCCCGACCCGAGATCCGGACCCCCCGAGATCGTGCCGCCACGCATGGGCTCGAAGCCCATCTGCCGGAACAGCGGCGCGTAGGTGTTGATGACCTCCTGGGAGAATCCGCCGAAGCGAATGGGCAGGCGCAAGGCCGCGAAATCGTCCCCCCCATCGCCCTTCCGGGGCATTGGGGTCCAGTCGAAGGACGGGTTCTCTCCGTCGGGAATCAGTCGCACGGCTCCTGCGGATCCGGGGATCGGCGCGACGTGGAGATTCGCGATTGGGGCCGCAGGCGAGGCCGAAGGGGTTTGCCGCGGCACGACATCAATCATATCTTCAATCGGGGTGATCCCCGCCAGGGCTTCCTTGGAGAACGGGAAAGAGAGTGCGATGGCGCCCACCAGCTTGCCGTCGACGTAGACCGGGCTACCGCTCATCCCGGCAACGACTCCAGTCTTCTCGAGCGGCCCTCCCGAAAGGCGTCCCAGAATAATGTCGTGCTGGGGCGCCAGCACGTTCTTGAGGACGCCGAGGAATTCCACCTGAAACTCTTCGATCTTATCCCCCTCGAAGACCGTTTTGCCGACGCCTTTCAGGCCAGGCTGGATCTGGTCGACAGGAAAGAATTCAACCGTATCCTGACCGCGCAGGCCGCAGGCGGCAAACAGAGGAATCCAGAGCGCAGCGACCAAACACTTTGCACGCATAAGCATCGGCTTCCCGCGAGGGGACGAACTTCTAGTTTAGGGGAGGTGCGAGCAGCCGTCAAGCTAAGCGCCTCGCGGATGGTGGGACAGTTTGAATCGACAGGCCAGGCGGGTCGTAAACATATGGTGACTACTCATTACTGATGCCAAGCCGATGCGAGTCTGGTCCGCTTTCAAAGCGCAGTCGTCCTACTTTCCGGGAAGCCTGTTTCCCAGGACCAATCCGGGTTGGGCAGTGAGAAGCGCTGTGCTCCCCTTGTGGCCATGTGTGTCATCCCGTTCTGCAACTGCGTATGTGCGGAATGGAATAGCATCGGAGGCGCACGTCAGAAGCGGGGAAGCCAAGAGCCGCGGGCGGCCTTACGGCGGGAAATTCATGCGACGCAGCAGGTCCCGGAAGCGCGGGTCGGAGCGGAGGGGATCTAACTTCGGGCCGCACCTCAAATCCTCTGCCGTCCAGACAGTCCGCTCATCATAGGCTTTTTCCAGCCAAGCGAAGGCTTCATCTCTCTGCCCAAGCTGCGCATAGGATTCAGCGATGACGAGAGGCGAGACATGGCCCCGCTTCGTCTGCTCCAAGGCGGAATCAAGACGGGATTGCCAGTAGCCTCGCGCCCCGAAACGCCCGTAGGCCCTCTTGAGCCGCGCGGCCATCTTAGAGTCTAACTCATCCGCGATGGCCTGCTCGTACAGGCCCTTCATTTCGTAGGCCATCATTCGGTACTCGTGCGCGTCTTCGGAATTGGGGAACACCTCGAGCATCTTTCGGCACTGTTCGATCGCCAGGTCGGGCTGGTGAGCAAACACGTAATGCCATACAAGGTGAATGTTTAGAAGCTCTGAAAGGGGATCCCGCTCCAGTGCGCGTTTGCTCTCGATGAGGGACTCATCGAAGCGACCCATGGCCAGGAGATAATGGGAGTAGTAGTGGTGCGCTTGGGAATTGGTGGGATCCAACTCGAGGGCCCGCTTATATTCACGCTCGGTACCTGGCCAGTCCCAATCACATTGGAACCTGACCCACGCCATTGCAGAGTGCGCCTCACTGAGCGTGTCGTCGAGCTCCAGTGCCTTGCCGGCAGCCGCCCTCGCCTTTGCGCACGCCTCCGTCGGGGGCAGTCCCAGGAAGAAGGTCGGCACGACGATGGCGGCGTGCGGCGGAGCCCACGTCGGGTCGATTCGCGTGGCGCGCTGGTAAAACTCGATGGCCTTGGGATAGTTGAGACCCTCCAAGCGGCGGCCCTTGAGATAGGCCTCATAAGCCTCGCGGTTGACGGGGCGGGCGCTGGCGAGGCGGGTGTGCTCCTGCGGGGTGAGTTTGACCTGAATCTCATGGGCGATGGCCTGCGCCACCTCGCCCTGCAACGCCAGCACGTCGCGCAGGTCGCGCTCGTAGCTCTCCGCCCAGAGATGGCGGTCGGTGGGGGCGTGAAGCAAGTTGGCCGTGATGCGCACGCGGTTGCCTTCGCGCTGCACGGTGCCTTCGACTAGCGCGTCCACGTTCAGCTCGCGGGCGATTTCAGGCAGCGTCTGCTTGGTCCCCTTGTAGTGCATCACCGAAGTGCGCGAGATGACGCGCAACGCGCTGATCTTGCCCAGATTGGTGATCAGCTCTTCGGTCATGCCGTCGGCGAAGTATTCTTGCTCTTTGTCGCCCGAGAGGTTTTCGAGCGGCAGGACCGCGATGGAATGAATTTGCAGGGGCGATTCATGAATTGCCCCCACCTGGCGCAGAACGCGATCGCGCAGGCCCGCGACGTTGAGGGTCAGAACCACTGCCGCCATTGCCACCAATCCTCCAGCCGTGAGTACAAGCACCCACCGCTTTTCCGGGGGAGGGTGGCGAACCGCCTCGACGGCGCGTGTTGTAGCGCCGGTGTCCCCACCGGCGACCGGCAATGATGCCGATGCAGGCATCGGGGATGAGGACAAAGCCGTTACAGAGGCCGCCGGGGACGGCGGCGCTACGTCCACCGGCGCGATAAACCGGTACCCGCGGCGTGGCAGCGTCTGGATGTAGCGCGGCCTTTCGGGGTCGTCGCCGAGCACATCTCGAATCGACTTGATCGCGGCGTTGAGTCCCAGTTCAAAATCTACGAACGTTTCGCTGCCCCAGATTTCCTGTTGAATCTCCTCCCGCGTTACCAGTTGGCCCGCCCGGCTGGCGAGCAAGGCGAGGATTTTGAAGGGTTGGGGCGGAAGGCGGAGGAGCACGCCAGCCTTGCGCAGCTCACCCGTCTTGAGGTCCAGCTCGACGACCCCGAAGCGAAGCAGCGACATTTCCGAAGCGCTCAAGCCAGCACCTGTGGGAGTCCAGTCGGTTGAGGTGATTATACGCCTCGCCGGTACGAAGCGGGAACTAACCACTCGGGCCATACCCATCCAGGCGGCTAACCCCTAGCCGGGCAGAGAGTTGGCCGTTCACTCTACATTCACCCACTATTCAGCCGCCATGTATTGAATCGCTCTCGGGCGGCTCTTAAGGTGCCAGCACGCGAAGGACGTAAGTGGCCGCTGCCACCACAGCCATCGCGAATTCAACACCGAGGTGGTTCATGAACCAGAAGATCGCAGGAAAGGAAACGACGATGAAATTCAAAGTGATGACCAGAATCTTCGCCCTCGTGCTGGTCGCGGGCTTTGTAGCCCTGACTCTCTCACTGAGCACGGGAGCGGCTTCGGTATCGGCGTCCTCCGAGAAAAAAGGTGATCTCCATGTGACGAAGGAGTGCTCGGAGTACACGGGCGCCGCCGGTTCCTTCTGCACGATCACGTCCTCGAACCTCGCGGCGATCGCGGTCGGCTCGAAGGTCGTCTATGGCCAGGCGGCTGGTATTGAGGAGGGCTTGATAGACAGTGACGTCGTCCTCGACGCCGGGACCGGCAACAGGGCTGTCGGCCATTGCACACTCGATTTCGTGACCGGTCTCGGACTGTGCACGTTCTCGGACGGGACCGGGCAGTTCACAGGGTTCCAAGCCCGTGTCGATGTCTCGCCGCCTACAGACGGAGTAAATTGGCACTGGGACGGGACATATAGCTTCACCCGGAGCCTAAGTAGGTAGGGAGCAACCGATCACAGTCCCTCTGCCATGAGGAACAGGGACTGGGGACTGGGGGCTGGGGATTTGGGATCATCTTAATGACCATGAGTGCTAGTACACACGCGGACCGCATACCAAGACAATCACCAAAGGAGACGACCATGAGATACGGAATTAAGACGCTGTTCGCTTTCGCCAGTACGACTTTGCTGCTGTCGCTGTTATTCGCTGTCCCCCGCGCGAGATCGGCCGAGCAACCGAGCCTTCTCTACGCCACCGCCGAAGCCGGCAGCAAGTTCGTGGCCTTTAGCCTGGAAGCCAAAAGGGCTAGAGTCATCGGCGGTATCAGATTCCCTCTTTCGCTCGCATTGGCCTTCTGCCCGCCGGGCGGAGTGCCATACACGATAACCAACACTTTCGACCCGACCGCGCAGTTGGCCACTCTCAATCTGGGTACAGGGGCGGCAACGCTGGTTGGTTCACCACTGGGCCAGACGTTGAGCATCATGGGCATGACCTGCTCCCCAGACGGAACTCTCTATGCCGTTGGCCAGCTCGACTCCGCGGACCCTGCTTTCAACAGTTTGTATACCGTGGATCGGGAGACTGGCCTTGCTTCGCGGATAGGATCCACCGGTGTGGTTTCTCAGGATGACTTTGGGGGATTTCTCATGGCCCTAGCCTTTGCACCCGATGGTACCCTGTACGGGGCCAACGTAAGCACGCTGTTCAGCATTGACCCGTCCACCGGACAAGCGACGAAGGTAGTCGATTTCGTGGGCGTAACGTCGGTTATGGGGCTCGCCATCGATAACAGCGGAAACTTTTACGTCTCCGACTGGGTGGGGGTGTCCTCTATATATGCTCTCAATGTTGCTACGGGCGTGGCCACCCCGATCCTGAATACCGGCCTGCCGTTCGTTCACAACATTGCCTTCAAAGCCCCGGGCTAGAGAATGGCTGCGGGTGAGCCGCGCGGGTGAAGGCACCGCCGTCGCCAGAAGGTGGGACAGGAAAAGCGAGGTGCGGCTTGGGCCGCCCCCCCTGGAATCCTGTCCCAAGCGGCATCAAATCGGCTTCAGTCATTGGCTCGGGCTGAGGACGAAAATGGTGGAGCGGTCAGGCGGATCACCGCTCAACAGAGACCACCAATGAAGGAGGACGGCCACCAGAGCTGGAATCAGACCAAGAGCCGTTGCCGCCGATTTCGCGGGCATGTTGGGTCTCGTCGATTGCCTCCAAAATGGTCAAATTCCCGCTCACTCCGCAGCACGGGAGCCCGAGTGCCTGAACGAGATGGACGTAGCCCGTCGCCAAAGACGTGCCGGCACTAATTCCGCACGCCCCTGGCGGCCGCAGGCGGATTACTCCCCATAAACGCCGTTGTGCTTACCGATCCCCTCTAGGATCCATCTTGCGCATGGATCAAACTGACCCACCAAGCGCCCTGCCGGCAGCGGGCTCGGCCGGTTGACTCGCGTCGGAAGCGCACTAGTGATACCATTGCCTGTAACACCGTGATCGTGGCACAGCTTCGCCAGCCGGAATGGCCAAGGTAGGGAAGGAGGCGATGACCCCTGAAAGGCGCGGCCCGGCATAAACCCGAACACGCCCCCTCTCGCGCCTGTCCAATGGAGAAGGATAAGCTGGCGTTGCGGTTTTATGAAACGATACCGAGCACGCTGGCGGCCCTCGAGGGTGTCGTAGAGCGCCTCCTCACCCTGGCCCGCGACGTGAAGTGCGATCATCATCACCTGGAACGAGTCGAACTCGCGCTGCGCGAAGCCCTGGCCAATGCCATTATCCACGGCAACCAACAGAACCCGGGGAAGAAAGTCGCGGTCCGCTGCTTCTGCCAACCCGACCGCGGCATGCTGCTGGTGGTTGAAGATGAGGGCTCGGGTTTTGACCCCGGCAGGGTCCCCGACCCCACGCAGGCAGAATGCCTGCTCGATACCCATGGGCGCGGCCTCTTCCTGATGCGCAGGATGATGGACCGCGTGCGCATCTCCCGCCGCGGCACGCGCATCACCATGCTCAAGCGGCTCGCGTCGAAGTGATGCCTCTTGCCGCTTGGCAGGAGGATTTCCCCCAGGCCTCCCTCTGCTCTTGCCTCCTCCCAGAAGCCGAGTGCAATCTCCGCGGATGGGTTAATATCAACTCTGGTCGATTAACTGTCTAATAAGTGATGTCCAGCGAGGAGTCGTAGAACAGATGTTGGAGTCCCACGAAGTGGCCGAAGGAGGGCGAGGCGGTGTTATTGAAAACATCGCGCGGATTGTCATGGTTGGTGACGTTGAAAACCGTCAGGGCGCCGCGCAGCAGATGGTTCCTGATCCACGGGAAAGGCAGGTGGAACTCCTTCCAGAGTTTCACATCGAGCGAGAAGAAGCGGGGGAAACGTCGATAATTCGGCGGGCCGACGTAGTTCTGCTCCACATTGACGAACGAGTAGGGAAAGCCGGAATGAAAGTCGATGACGGGCGCGGCCGTGATTCCCCAGATGTGGGTCTTGAACCGGCCCCAGCTGATCAAGCGGTGGGGAACGTCGGAGGGCAGGTCGGCAAAGAGGTCTGGACGGAGGACGGGCTGCTCGAAGGGCACAAAAACTTGTCCCAGGTTGTTGAGATTCCCGCGCGCCCGGCTGTACACGTAGGCAAAGGTCCATTCCGAGCTCTCCGTACGGCGGATGTGCAAGGTGGATTGAAACTCCTGATAGCGGGAACTGCCGCGGTCGGATAGCAACAGAAGCGGCCCTGCCGTAGGGTCGCCCCGGGGATCCACGAAGAACTGATCATAGGACCGACTCGAGAGATAACTGAGGCGCAACACGACGTTGGCCCGCAATTCTCGGTCGGCCTCCAGGTTCCAAGTCAAGTTGAGCGGGGTGCTGTGGAGATGATCTGAAAGGGATGCCAAGCCACGCTCGCCACCGTCTCGGGCATACGCATTGCGAAAAAACAGCGGGGTGCCTTGCGGCGCTCCCTGTGCGTCGAAGAAGCTGACGATGCGGGCAGGATTGTTTACGAAGTCACCACCCAGCAGGGGAGCACGGTCATAGAAGACTCCGATGCCGCCGCGCAGAATCGTCTTACCGCCCGCGCCCGGAGAGAAAACCAGGCCCAGGCGGGGTGCGAGGTTTGCGGCAGCACCGAGTGTCTGGCCGGAATAGCGCAAACCCGCGTCCAGAGCCGCCTGTTCGTTCAAAATCCAATGGTCCTGGAGGAAAAGCGCGGCCTCCGCGTCCTGCGCGGCCAACCGCCCTGGACCGGAAAAATCAATCCGTTCGGCGAGCGTGCCGTCGGGTCTGAGCAAGAGCACCGGATGCGAATCACTGCTCCCACGATAAGAGCGGCGGAGAAACTGCGCGCCGAGTGTCAGCTCGTGTTTTCCCTCCCACTCTTTTTGCGGAAATCGGAAGGCATCCGTGGCTTCTTCTTGATCGCTTCTTAGAACGTAGGCGTTGAAGAAATTCCCTTCCCAGCCATTGGGTGTGACGAGCATGTCCTCCGGGCCCTGGCCATGGGCGTTACTTTCGAATTTCATTCCCTGGAGCTGCGTCGTCAGGACCCCTCCTGACGCGAACAAGAATCGGTCAGTGAATCCCACCGAAAACCCTTTCTGGCCGTAGTCCGCGGAGGCCGTCTGCGGGACCAGAGAGTTGATGTTGGCGAACTGCCGGCGCAGGGGAAACACATTTACGTTCACACTCATCAAATGGTGCTCGGAGAGGACGTATTGGAAGTTTGTGAAGGAGTTGAAATCGTGGGTCTTGATCTCATTGTGCGGCCAAGCCAGACCGCGCAC
>JAIQGB010000123.1 GCA_020072905.1 Terriglobia bacterium
GTCGTGGAATAAGGCCACAGTCAGGGACGGAGTTACCGGGCGCGCAACCATCGCGGCAGCCGGACCAGTCCGCGGGATCTCCAGCGGCAGAGCCCCAAACTGACGAACCGCGGGGACAGCAAAACCGTGCAACGCTCGATGGAGATTGGCAGGTTCGTTTAACGACGCATGCGGGTCCACGAGATTTGGCGGTCACCTTCCTCAACCAAACCCCTGCCTTGCTTGAGACGCTGATTGAGCCGTACCTCTACCCCCAGCCTCAGGGAGGCCACAACTGGGCGTCTCGTAAAGGCGTATATCTTCAGAGCGTCGCCGTCACTGGACCGTTCAACCCCGTCGGCGCGGGAGACCTCCGGCCGCCGCTGCCCGGAGAGAACACGACAGAAGCCGCCACCCAGCCGTGCCGTCGCCTCAATCCAGCGCTTCTCACGCTCGATTTCCCCCCGGCGCACCGTGGGGTCCGGTTGAGTGAAATCCGGCGAACAGCAGAGCATCGGCATGACAAAGCCACGCCCTTCGATGGCCTCTCGGACACTTTCCAGATATGCCTCGTCGAGGCTTTCCAGGAATCCCTCGTAGAGTTCAAGTCCATCGATTGGAAGGTCAGCCGACATCTCGATCCAGTCGAACACCGTCATCGTGCGGTCGCGCACGAGCTGATCCATGAAGCATTTGGGGAAGGCGGCGAGCTTCATAGGTGGGTTTCCAGCGATTCGAGGTCGGGCGGCGCGCCGACGGGGGTCTGCTCGTAATCGAGCACGGCGCCAGTAATCAGCTCGTTGGTGGCAAAAAACAGCGCGGCTTGGGCGATGTCCTCGGGCGCGAGCATGCGGCCGAAGGGACGCGTCTTGAGCGCGTCCTCGAGCCAGTTTTCGCCCTTGCCCTCCACGACCGACTCGACGTAGTGCTCGCCCTCGGTGAGCACCCACCCCGGGTTAATCTGGTTCACTCGAATGCGGTATCGCGTGAGGTAGTTCGCCAGGTTCTTGGTGAGAATCATCAACCCGCCTTTCGAGGCGGAATAGGCCACGAGCTTCCTGAGGCCGAAGTGGGCGTTCACGGAGCCGATGTTGATGATGCAGCCGCTGCGCCGCTCCTTCATGTGCTTGACGGCTTCCTGGCAGAGGATGAAAGGCGCGCGGAGGTTGGTTTCGAAGATCTCGTTCCACAGTTCAACCGAAGTATTCTCGATGTCCCCACGGTGAACGACTCCGGCGTTGTTCACGAGGATATCGAGCCGGCCGAACCGCTCGATCGCCTGCCTTACGACGTTGCGGCAGTTTGCCTCGCTTCGCAGGTCACCGAGAACGGCGATTGCTTCGCTGCCGAGTTCCCGGATGGCGGCGCACATCTTCTCCGCCGTCGCGCGCTCTTTCTCACGCCCATGGATCACCACGCGGGCACCGTGCTCGGCAAATTTGCGCGCGATGCCGGCGCCGATGCCCTGCGCGGAGCCCGTGACCACGGCACCTTGGCCGTCGAGCAAGCGATTGTCTCTCTGTGTCATGACCTATCCAATGAAGCCGTACACGCCCTGCCGGGGCGTCTTTAAGGCTTCAGCACTCCTTTCACGATTTCGCCGCTGGCCATCTCTTCGAAGCAAACCCGCCAGTTCGTCAGCGGCTCGACTCGGCCCACCAACGGCGCAGGGTCGAGGCGGCCCGAGGCGAGCAGCGCAATCACCTTTTCCCAGATGGGATAGTTGTGACTGAAGCTGCCCTGCAAGCGCGCCGCCTTCTGCACCAGCGGGTCGAGCGAGAAGTCGAGCGGCTGTGGCCCCCAGCCTACCTTGGTGATCTGCCCGCCGGGACGCACCGCGGCCATCGCCAGCCGCAGCGCCCGCGAAGCTCCTGTGGCGTCGATTACCACATCCACACCGAGGCCGTCAGCGACGGATTTGATAATCTCGAGTGGCTCCTCCGTGTCCACCTCAATGGTGGCTTCGGCGCCGAGCGTTCGAGCCACCGCGAGCCGCTTCGCGTCCTGCTTCAGCCCCACGGCGCCGACCCAGCCCGCACCGGCAAGTCTGGCGAGCGCGAGACAAAGTAACCCAATTGGCCCCGGGCCCAGCACTAGCACGGAGTCCCCCGCGCGCAGATGCGTCTTGACGCAGGTGGCGTTGTAGGCGACCGAGCAGGGCTCGGCAAGGGCTGCTTTTTCGAAAGAGACTGAGTCGGGGAGGCGGTGCAGGCAGCGCGCCGGCACGCGAACGCAGTCGGCCATCGCCCCATCCAGGCCGTAGCCGAAGCCGAGGCGCTTCGGGCACAGGTTGTATTCGCCCGTGCGGCAGTAATAACACTCGCCGCAGATGCGCGCCGCGGTTTCTGAAACCACGCGATCGCCTTCGCGGAAGCCCCGCACGGCACGCCCCGCGCGCACCACGACGCCGCAGAATTCGTGTCCGAGAATCACCGGCACGCGCACCGGCCAGCTCTGGGTGTTGTGGAACTGGTGAATCTCGCTGCCGCAGACACCCACGGCGCGGGTGGCGAGCAGCACTTCGTCGTCCACGAGTTCCGCCGGGCGCGGCACCTCACGCAATTCGACCGCACCCGCTTCGAGGGCGTAATGGACAATGGCCGCCATTGTGGAATTCGGCACGTTCTTAGCTCCAAGCCCGGAACCAGAGAAACTGGAAAGTGGAAAATAGAAATTGGCGGTTTTCCAGCCGCGGGGGCCAACTCACCGCACGGCGTTCAGTCCCCACTATCGAGTTTCAAGTTTCCATTTTCAAGTTTCGATTTTCGAATTTCTCCCCGCCGAGCCTCGCGATGATTTCCTTGAGCAGCCCTTCGAGGTCGTGCGCGGGCGACTTGAAGGCGTCCGCATCGACCGTCAGCGGCGCGCCAAGCACCAGATGATAGACGCCGTATTTCGGCAGTTGCAGGACTTCCTCGACGGAAAGCCCGCCGACGGCCTGCACGGGAATCTTCACCGCGCTGACCACGGCTTGCAGCTCGTCCAGCGGGCTGGGCGCGCGCCCGCCGTGCCCCGCAATTACCGCCGCGTCGCGGCGCTCGTCGTAGCCGACGTGGTGCACGATGAAATCCACGCCCAGATCTTCCATCATCCGCGCCGCGGCCGGCTTGTCTTCACAGCCAAGATCATCGCCCATCACCTGGATCCCGTAATCCTTCCCGGCTTTCACGACCACCTTGATCGTGGCCGGATGCGCCCGCGCCATCACTACGACATGCGTGGCTCCCGCCCTCGCCATCATCTCGGCTTCCAAGTAGCCGCCATCCATGGTCTTGAGGTCGGCAACGACGGGATGATGCGGGAATTCACGCCGCAACTCGCGCACCGCGCGCAACCCCTCGGCAAGGATCAGCGGCGTGCCGGCTTCCAGCCAGTCCACGCCGGCGCGCACCGCCTTGCGCGCGTGATCGAGGGCTTCTTCGATCGTCGTCAAGTCAAGGGAGATTTGGACCACGGGGCGTTGAGTGATTGGACGATTGGGTGATTGTGTCATTGAAGTGAGTCAACAGTTCACAGTCGGCAGTCTACAATCAAGCGCAAACCGAAACTGTGAACCGTCGACTCTGAACTGTCAACTGCTCTTATGCTCTTCGGGGTTCGGGCAGCCCGGAAACTCCGGCTGGAAGGGATTGGTCTCGTACTTCAGTTCCTGCAGCGTGCCGATTTCGGAGGAATAGTAAGCGCGAGCGATCGAGCTTTTGAGGATGCTGAAGAGTTCCACTCCGTGCGCGAGGCGCGGGTCATCGTTCGGGTGGGTGAGGAGAGTAAGAACTTCGTTCTGCTGCGCGCGGTCGAACTGGACAAAGGGGCGGGAATGCTTCTCGAGGCAATGCCCGTCAAGCCAGCCGAGTGCCTGCAGGTATCGCTTCTGATCTTCAGCGGAAGAGGCGCTGAGCAGCAGGTCGATAAAGCGGTTGGCGAACGCCGCTTTGGCTCCCGGGGTGTCCGTGTCCGGAATGATGAGGTCGGAAAGGACGATCACGGTCTTATTCTGGTGATCGTCAAAGAAGGATGGCCTCCAGTTTTTCGCGGTGAGCGCAGGATCGGGAGGGAGCGCCGACCCCAGCGCCGGAGTTGCCGACGGCGAACTGTGAGCGGAGGGATGTTGGGTCATTCCACCCCCAAGGCTCGGAAGCGCGGCGGAGGCTCCCGCTCCGGCGGCCAGCCGGCGCAGGGCTTCGCGGCGATCCATACCTTCCCGTTGATCTCGCTGACCCATCAGGGTTCGTCCCCACAGCGTGCAGCAACAGTATCATTCTTTGAGGCACCGGGAATCAACTGCCTTACGTGCCGGACAATACGTCCGAGCCCGGGCCGGGGCGACAGACCTCTTGTCCCTTGTGGAACAAAAAGTGCTCAGCCCAAGCTAGGCGGAAGGAGGTCTTATGAGCACAGGGACATTTTGGCTCATCTCCATTGTCGCTGCCGTCGCCATTGCCTTCCTACTCCCCCGAGCCGTTCGAGGCGCACGCGCCTACTTCAAATTCCGCGGGAAGAGGCTGGTAACTTGCCCCGAGACTCATCGCCCCGCCGCTGTCGAAGTGGATGCCGCAAAGGCCGCGGTGGCTGGAGCGGCGACCGCGCAGCACCTGGAACTCAGCCAATGCTCGCGCTGGCCGGAGAAGGCCGGTTGCGGCCAGGAGTGCTTGAGGCAAATCGAAGCGGCGCCCGTGGACTGCTTGGTCCGAACCATCGTCACCCGATGGTACTCGGGCAAGGCCTGCGCGATCTGCGGCAAAATCATCCACGAAGTGGAGTGGCTGGGGCACAAGCCGGCTCTCCGCAATCCCGAGGGGAAGACGATCTACTGGGACGCCGTCTCCGCGGAGAAACTCCCCGACGTCTTTGCCACCCACGGTCCGGTCTGCTGGGATTGCCACGTCGCGGAGACCCTGCTGCGCGAGCATCCGGAACTGGTCGTGATGCGCTCGCCGAAGTGGTATCCCTAGTCAACGCGACGCCTCCAACGCGACAAGCCTCCGCCATATGCCGTCGAAGCATTGGCCCCGGCGGCAACGCGAATGCCCCCGACGCAGTAGACCCACCAATGTCGTACCGACCCAGCAACATCCCTTGAGATTTCCGCGTCTTATGGAAATGGCACAACGACGGACCTTGCGTCCAGCCTGAGGCCGATGCCATGATGTGCGGTCCTCGCCGTGTTTTCAGGGCTTCTGAGTTGAAGGCGGAGAGAAACCTTCACGAAGGTTAAGGCATGCCGCAGGTTGCGCCGCGGATGGACGTGTTCGATGCCATCGTCGTCGGTTCCGGAGCAACGGGCGGCTGGGTGGCGAAGGAGCTGACCGAGGCGGGGCTGCGCGTAGCCGTCGTCGAAGCGGGCCGCAACCTAGTTCCCGAGAAGGACTTCACCGAACACCTCATTCCTTATCAGATCAGATATCGCGGCTACTCGCCCGAGGTCAGGAAGACGCGCCCCATCCAGGCACGTTCTTACGCCTGCACGGAATACAACTACAGGTGGTTCGTCAACGACCTCGAGAATCCTTACACAGCGTCCGCCGAGCGGCCGTTCAATTGGATCCGGTTGCGGATTCTGGGCGGACGCTCGCTGGTCTGGGGCCGCGTGAGTTTGCGCTTGAGCGATCTGGACTTCAAGGCGGCCAGCCGTGACGGCCACGGCGAAGACTGGCCGATCAGCTACGCCGACCTCGCGCCCTATTACGACAAGGTGGAGCAGTTCATCGGCGTGAGCGGACTGGCGGAGGGCGTGGCACACGTCCCCGACGGAAAATTCCAGCCTCCCATGCCGATGTTCTGCAGCGAAGCCATCCTGCGGAAAACCCTGAAGGAGAAATTCGGGCGGCACCTGCTCTTTGGCCGGAACGCCAACCTCACGCAGCCGCTGAATGGCCGCGCGCCGTGCCATTATTGCGGCCCCTGCGAGCGCGGCTGCATCACCAATTCTTATTACAACAGTCCGACGGTCACGCTTCCTGCGGCGGAGAAGACGGGGCGGCTGACGGTGATCACCGATGCCGTGGTTAGCCACGTGACGTGCGACCCGGACTCGGGCAAAGCAACGGGAATCCGTTACGTAGACCGGCTCACCCGCGACGTGCGCGAAGTGCGCGGCAAAGTCGTAGTTCTCTGTGCGCAATCGCTCGAGTCGGTGCGGATTCTGCTGAACTCCGCGACACGGCAATTCCCCAACGGCCTGGCGAATTCCAGCGGCGTCCTTGGCCACTATCTCATGGATCACTTCTCCGGTTTCGGGGCGAGCGGGGTGATTCCCGGAGCGGACCGGCGCGTTTGGTACGGCCCGCCGCGGCGTCCGACGGGCACCTACATCGCGCGCTTCCGCAACCTGACGGACCGCCGCCAGGATTACATCCGGGGCTTTGGTTACGAGGTGTACACCTCGCCGCCGTTTAATCCCGGCGCGGAGGGCTTTGGGAAGGAGTACAAGGCGCGCGTGAAGCTGGGCGACTGGGCCATTCACCTGGAGGGCTACGGCGAGATTGTGTCGCAAGGGGAGAACTTCTGTGAGCTCGACAATGACGTCGTGGACGCCCGGGGTATCCCCGCCCTGCGCATCAGTGTGGACTATGGCGACAATGCGCGGAAGATGGCTCTCGACGTCGCGGCAAGTGCCGGGGAAATGCTCGAAGCCGCGGGCGCAAAGGAAATTCGCCTTCATCAAACCCTGGACTATGGCCGGCACGAGGTCGGCGCCGCCCGCATGGGGAACGATCCCAAGAAATCCGTCCTCAACGCCTTCCTCCAGTCCCATGACATCCAGAACCTGTTCGTCATGGATGGCGGATCGTTCGTCTCCGCCTCCTGTCACAACCCCACGCTGACCATGATGGCGCTTGCCGTGCGCGGCTGCGAATACCTGGTGGAGCAGCTCCGCAAGGGGGAACTCTAGAGGCAGGTGACAGGCTTCCGGCATCGCGTTAGAGTATTCCCCGCCGAAGGTCAGAGACCCTTTTGGGAGCTCTTTCGAGGTGAAACATGAACCGACGCGCATTCGCACGGACGATAGCCACCACCGCAGCGGGGGCGCTGGCCCTCCCGCGCCGTTCTCTCCTTCGCGCCGACACCCCTCCTTCCGAGGTCCCCTACAAACTCTCCGTGATGCTCTGGACGGTCTTCAACGATTTGCCCTTCGAGGAGCGGCTGGAGAAGGTCGCGGCGGCGGGCTACCGGAATGTGCAACTCGTGGGTGAATACAAGAAGTGGACAGAAGATGACTTCCGCCGGGCCAACGCCAAACGCCGCGCACTCGGCATCAGCTTCGATACGACGGCGGGCCTTGCGCATGGCATTGGCGACCCGCGGGCACGCGAAGCCTTTCTCGCCGATCTGCGCAAGGAGCTTCTCATCATGGAGAAGCTGGAGATTCCGTCAGTCATCGTCATGTCGGGGAATCGAATCGACGGCATGGCGCCGGAGGCGCAGCACCAGAGCTGCGTCGAGGGCCTAAAGCGTGCCGCGGGAATCGTCGAGGGGAAGGGCGTGGCGCTGTGGCTTGAGAACATCGATTTGGAGGAAAACCCGCGCTACTTCCTCTGGTCGATGCCTGAATTGTTCAAGATCATCGGCGAGGTCAATCATCCCCAGGTGAAAGCGCTCTACGATTTCTTCCATACGCAGATTTCGGGCGGCAACCTGATCGAGCAGCTCGTGAAGAACGTCGACAAAGTGGCCTGCGTGCACATCGCCGACGTCCCCGGGCGGCATGAGCCCGGCACGGGAGAGATCAACTACGTCAATATCTACAAGAAGCTCGTGGAGCTCAATTTCTCCGGCACCGTGGCGATGGAATTCCTCCCCACGCGCGACCCGGTCTCGACCCTCGCCGCCGCACGCGAAGAGGCCCTCCGCGCCGGACGCACCTAGGACGAACTGAACCGGGGCCGCTCGCGACGGAGCAGCGATGAGCTTGATACTCCAGGTGGAATGCCACGCCGGGTACAAGGCGGACGAGCGCCCGCTGCGCTTCACCCCGCAGGCGCCGCAGGCGCGCACCTACGAGGTCAAAGAGGTCTTGGACCAGTGGTACGGCGTCGGTTACGCGTGCTTCAAGGTGCGCGCGGATGACAACAATCTCTATATTCTGAAGCACCGGGCGGAAGACGACGTCTGGACCCTGGATTCCTTCCGGCGTGCCGAACCTGAGACCACTCCAGGCCACCTCGCCTAAGTGTCTTCGGCGTTCCATGACAATCCCCGAAAGTAGTGATTAAATGGAAGTGGCGGGTCGAACGCCGCGACTGCACACGCGCGATTGAAGCTCGCCCCAATGGTCTATGCAGAAGGGTGAAAACGCCGTCTCCGTTGCCCTGGCCGCGATTGTTCTGCTGGTGTTCATCGCCTTGCATCAGCGCTGGCAGCCAGTCAGCCTGAAGGAGATGGCGTCGTCGGCCGAGGATTTTATTCTGACCACCACCGGCCTACGCGGCCAGGTGCCGGAAATCGCCGGCTACGAGAAGGTCAAGACCTACAAGCTGGGACGCTACCAGGCCGGACTCTATCGCGCCAGTCCCGCGCCGCTGGTCTTTGCTCCCGGCCGCTTCGTGGTTTACGACCCGGACGGCAGGCCGACGTTCAAGATCGAGACTCTGGAGGGCTCGAAGGAGCCGTGGACGGCCGTTTACGATTTCGCCGGGCGCCATGGGCTGACGCCCGCCAGGAGCCGCGCCCAGCCCAACTACATCTCCGACCTCACGGGCGAGGGCCAGCCCGAAATGATCGTCGGCCAGTACTCCGGGGGCGACCACTGTTGTACGATTGTCACGGTTCTCCAATTAGGAGAGGATTCGGTGCGGGTTCTTGGCCGCATCGGCAGTTTGGACGGCCTTCCCTTTGAGGGAATCGAATTGCGGAAAATCGACAAGGATCCCGCCTCGGAACTCATCGCCCACCGGCCCTACCGCACGCTCTGCGGAAGCCGCGCCGACGCCGCGGACGTACTTTCGATTTACGGCTACGTCAACGGCCAATACACAGACCAAACCGCGCAACATGTGGAGTTCCTGCGCGAACTCCTCGGCAAAAACCTGCAGAAATGGTCGGAAGAGAAGAACCGATCGCTCCAGCTCTTGCAGACGATCGCCGCCAGTTATGTTGTGCTCGGCCAACGCGAGGAAGGGAAGCGGCTGTTCGCGATGGATCTTCCCTTGCTCCTGCCCGCGCTTCAGCAGAAGGGCGTCGATCCGAATTCGTGCCTTGAAGATGCCGAAGGGCTGTTGAACCGCCTGGCGAGCGTTGTCCACTGAGGGCACGCGAGCGTGGTGGCGTTCTCCGACTCTGCAGCGGCCGCCTATGCTCGTGGCCTTTCTCGGCGCTCACGGAGTGCCGTTACAGCACCGCCTCGTCCCAGTTTTCGAGCCCCGATTTCAGCCGCGCCATGAACTGATCGGCCACCGCGCCATCGATGATCCGATGGTCGAAGGTCAGCACGAGGTAAACCATCGAACGGATGGCGATGGCGTCGTTGCGGACCACCGGCCGCTTCTCGATGGCCCCCACCCCCAGGATGGCCACCTGCGGCTGAGGGATGATGGGGGTGCCGAAAAGGCCGCCGAAGACGCCGGGATTGGTGATGGTGAACGTGCCCTCCTGAACCTCGTCCACATTCAAATGCTTGGTGCGCGCGCGCTCCGCGAGGTCCTTCACGGCGCGCGCGATTCCCAGGAAGCTCTTCTCGTCGGCGTGCTTGATGACAGGCACGATCAGCCCCGTCTCGATCGCCACGGCGATCCCCATGTTCACGTCGCGCTTGTAAACGATGTTCGTCCCCTCGACCGACGAGTTCACAATCGGGAACGCCTTGATGGCTTCGACGGCGGCCCGGACAAAAAACGGCGTATAAGTCAGCTTCAGCCCGTGGCGGCGCTCGAATTCCTCTCCGCTGCGCGCCATCACCTCCACGATTCTCGTCATCTCGACTTCAAAGACCGTGCTGACGTGCGCTGAGGTCCGTTTGCTCAGCGCCATGTGCTCGGCGATCTGTCGCCGCATCGGCGTCATGGCCACCACGTGGGTCGGGCCAGCAAAATCGATCGCCGCCGCCGCGGGGGCTTGAGAGAGATGGGCGAGGATGTCCTTCTTGCTGATTCGCCCGCCCAGGCCGGTCCCCTTGACCTGCGAGAGGTCGACGTGGTGCTCCTGCGCGATGCGGCGCACGAGCGGCGAGGAGCGTGTCTTGCCACCCGCCGCCGGCGGCGGTTCGACTTCAGCGTCGGCCCGGGGCTCAGCCGCAGCCGGGGCGGCCGGCGGGGTCGTAGCGACGGCGCTGGCAGCGGGAACAGTGGCGACCGCCTCGCCGGCGCCCTCGCCGTCAATCCATGCGACGACTGCATTCACCGCGACGGTCTCGTTCTCTTTCACCAGCACTTGGGTGAGCACGCCGGAAGCCGGAGAGGGGATCTCGGCGTCCACCTTGTCGGTGGAGATTTCGAACAGCGGCTCGTCACGCTCCACGCGTTCGCCCACCTTCTTCAGCCATTTGACGACCGTCCCCTCGGCGATGCTCTCTCCCATTTGCGGCATGATGACCTTGGTGGGCATATGGAACCTCGCAGAAGTCGACAGTCAACAGTTGAGAGTCGAGAGTCAAGAATGTACCGCACCTCACGCAGCGGTCGGAGATTGCACTTTTTCTCGTAGCCTATTCAACATTCGCGCGATCTCGGTGAGTTCGCTGAGCAAGGGTTCCGAGAGTTCGCGCCGCAGGTACCCCAGGTCACGACCTAGCATCAGGAGATACTCAGTTTCTGCCAGCGATCCTTCGGCTATGTTGAGGAACCGTGCGTAGTCTTGGCTTCCTTGCCGCTTCGAACCCTCCGCAATGTTGGTGGGCACCGAAGCTGCGGCTCTGCGTAGCTGGGTCACCAGACCATACCGCTCCTCCTTCAGGAACTTCGCCGTCAGACCGTAGATCTCCAGTACAAATCTGTGGCTACGTTGCCAGACTTTGAGTTCGGTGAAGCGCTGCATGTTCTAATGTAGCCTTTCTGACTACGGTTTGGACTTCGGGCCTCTTACGCACTCTCGACTCTCAACTCTCGACTGTCGACTTCGTTCAGTATGCGGCGAGCCTTCTCGCTGCCAGTACCACCTTCTGCGCGTTCGGCAAGAAGTATTCCTCCATCGGCGGTGAGAACGGCACCGGCGTGTCGGGTGCGGTGACGCGGACGATCGGGCCGTCCAAGTCCTCAAACGCCTCTTCAGCGATGAGCGCCGCCAGCTCGCCCGCCATGCCGCCCGTGCGCGTGTCCTCGTGGAGCAGAATGACTTTGCTGCACTTGCGCACGCTGGCGAGCACCGCGTCCTCATCGTAGGGCAACAGGGTGCGGAGGTCAACGACCTCCAGTGACAGGCCTTCCTTTTCGAGCTCGGCGGCGGCTTCCAGTGCCGTCCAAACCATCGCGCCGTAAGTGATGACGGCGATGTCGAGGCCCTCGCGTCGCACCGCGGCTTTGCCGAGCGGCACGATGTAGTCATCTTCAGGAACTTCTTCCTTGATGCGCCGGTAGAGGAATTTATGCTCGAAGAACATCACCGGATTGTCGTCGCGAATCGAAGCCTTGATCAAGCCTTTCGCGTCGTACGCCGTGGCGGGCATCACCACCTTCAGGCCCGGTGTGTGCACGAACCACATCTCGTTCGACTGCGAGTGGAACGGCCCGCCGTGCACGCCCGCTCCCGAAGGCCCCCGAATCACGATGGGCACTGCCGGCCCCCAGCGATAGTGAATCTTCGCCGCCATGTTCACGATCTGGTCGAAGCCGCAGGCGATGAAGTCCATGAACTGCATTTCCGCCACTGGCCGCAATCCCGCGAGCGCCGCGCCTACCGCCGCGCCCACAATCGCCGACTCGGAGATGGGCGTGTCAATCACCCGCGTTTCGCCAAACTTCTCGAGCAGCCCCGCCGTCACCTTGAACGCGCCACCGTAAGCGCCGATATCCTCGCCCAGCAGAAACACGGATGGGTCGCGCTCCATCTCCTCCCAGATGCCCTGGCGGATCGCGTCGAGATAAGTCATTACCGGCATCACAGCCCCATTCAGCAATTGAGAGATTGCGTGATTGAGTGATTCGGTGAATGAACAAGAGGCCCTTGATCCCTTCAATCGCTAAATCGCCAAATCACTCAATTCTTTGAGTAAACGCCTCCGCGCGCATTCGCCCCGTCCGGGAAGGGGCTCGCTTCCGCAAAAGCCACGTCCTCACGGATCTCGCGCTCGATGCGCTCCTCGATCGCGGATTTTTGCTGAGCTGTCATCAGCTTCTTTGCCGCAAGGTATTTCTCGAAAAGTAGAATGGGGTCGCGCTTGCGCCACTTCTCGAACACCTTCGGCGGGACATAGCGCGCGTCGTCGTGTTCGGCATGGCCTTTCATGCGCATGGTCAGGCACTCGACCATCTCCGGCCCGCCGCCTTTCCGCATGCGCCCCGTTGCCGCCCGCGTGGCCTGGTACACGGCGAGCACGTCGTTGCCGTCCACGGTTACGGCGCGGATCCCGTAAGCCTTGGCGCGCTCGGCCATCGAGCCAACGGCCATCTGCTTCTCGACGGGAGTCGAGTAGGCCCAGCCGTTGTTTTCCCCCACGATGAGCAGGGGCAGCTTCTGCACGGCGGCGAGGTTCATGCCCTCGTGAAACGGCCCCGTGCTCGTGGCTCCGTCACCCACATAGGCCACGGCTACGCGCTTCTCCTTCTTGATTTTTGCCGCCAGCGCGATTCCCGCCGCCACGGAAACGGTTTCGCCCAGCATGCTGATGGGCGCAACGACGCCGCGCGCGAGGTCGCCGAAATGCGTGTTCGCGTCACGGCCGCCCGTCGGCCCGTCGCGGCGGCCCATGTATTGGAGGAAGAGGTCGCGCGGCCGGAAGCCGCGAATGATCATCGCGCCCGCGTTGCGAATCACCGGGCTGATGAAGTCCTGCGGCTCGAGCGCGTAGGCCGAGCCCACCGAAATCGCTTCCTGGCCGAGCCCGGAATAAACGCCGCCCACCACCTTGCCCTGGCGATAGAGGCTCACGAGTTGCTCGTCAACGCGCCGGTTCAGGCGGAGGTAGTAATAGAGATCGTGGAGTTGCTGGCGAGTGAGTTTGGTCAATGTAGTTAAGAGTCGAGAGTCGAGAGTTTAGAGTCAAGAACAGGGAGTTCTTACCCTCGACTCTCGACTCTTAACTCTCGACCTTTCGATCTGCATCGTTAGTCCAAAAACTTCGCCAAACTGCTCAATGACGCAATCGGCTACCCGATCCATTTCCATCTTTTGCCCCAACAGCTTGGCGAGCGACGTCACGCCTTTGTCACGCAGGCCGCAGGGGACAATCCAGGCGAAATAGCCGAGGTCGGTGTTCACATTGAACGCGAACCCGTGCGAGGTGATCCAGCGCGAAATATGCACTCCCATTGCGACCAGCTTGTCATTGCCGACCCAGACACCTGGCACGCCTGCCAAACGGCCGGCCTCGATTCCGAAGTCGTGCGCCACGCCAATAAAGACTTCTTCGAGCGAGCGCATGAACCAGGCGATGTCACGACGGTGCTGGGTCAGGTCGAAGATGGGATAGCCAACCAGTTGCCCCGGGCCGTGATACGTGATGTCGCCGCCGCGGTCGGTCTCGAAGAGCTGAGCGCCGAGTTGTGCCAGCCGCTCCTCCGAGATCAGCAGATTCTCCCGCTTGGCATTCCGTCCCAGTGTGTAGACGTGCGGATGCTCGAGCAGCAACAGAGTGTCGGGAAGCTCGCCGGCCTTGCGCTGCGCGATCCGCTCCGCTTGCAGCCGCAGCCCTTCGGCGTAATCAACGGTTCCGAGTTGTTCGACGTGGCAAAGCATGAGCGCGAGCCATCAGCTTTCAGTTGTCAGCCCTCAGCCAACCAAACCGCTCTTGCTGATTGCTGATGGCTGATCGCTGACGGCTAGATATGAATCGCCATCCCCTCGACGCCCTCGGCAGCCTCGAGGACAGCTTCGGCGAGCGTCGGGTGCGCGTGGATCGTGTGGGTCAGGTCCGCGACCGTACCTTCGAGGCGCATCACGGCCACCGCCTCGGCAATCGTTTCCGTCACGCGTGGGCCGATCATGTGGACGCCCAGAAGCTCGCCGTACTTCTCATCGCTCACGATCTTTACAAAGCCTTCGCGCGTGCCCAGGATGCCCGCTTTGCTGTTGCCGGCAAAGGGGAATTTTCCCACGCGCACCTTGTGGCCCGCCTCGCGCGCTTGGCGCTCCGTCAGGCCGACGCTAGAAATTTCCGGTTCGCAATAGGTGCAGTTTGGCACCTGATGATAGTTGATGGGTTCGGCAGGCTTGCCCGCGGCGTGAGTTACAGCGACGATCCCCTCCATCGAGCCGACGTGCGCGAGCAACGGGCTGCCGGCGACGATGTCGCCGATAGCGTAAATGCCCGGCTCGTCGGTCTGCATGTAGCCGTTCACCTTGACGAATCCGCGCTCGAGCTTGACGCGCGTTTTCTCCAAGCCGATGTTCGCCGTGTTGGGTGCGCGGCCCACGGCCACCAGCAGGGTTTCCGCTTCCAAGGTCTGCGTCTTGCCGTCAGCTCCGGCGAAGGTCACTGAGGCACCTTTTGCCGTCCTCGCTGCCTTTTCGACTTTCGCCTGCGTGTGGATGGCAACCCCTTGCTTGCGGAATGCTTTTTCGAGTTCGGCGGAGATCTCCTCGTCTTCGAGCGGGACGGCACGCGGCAGCATCTCGAGCAAGGTCACTTTCGTGCCGAAACGGTGAAAGATCGACGCGAATTCCACTCCCACGGCGCCCGCGCCGATGACGATCATGGACGCGGGAATCTCCTTGAGCTCAAGAACCTCGCGGTTGGTCAGAATCACCTTGCCGTCAGGCTCGAGGCCGGGGAGCATCTTGGCTTCCGAGCCCGTAGCCAGGATGGTGTTGGTTGCCGCAATCTCGCGCGGAGGATTCTTGCCATCGGTGACGCTGATCCGGCCTGACCCGGCCAGTCTCCCGAAGCCTCGAACCGTCTCCACTTTGTTTTTCTTGAGCAGGAACTCCACGCCCTTGGAGAGCCGCGTAACGATCTTCGCCTTGCGCGCCTGGACAGCGGCCCAATCCACGCTGAATTCCTTGCAACTGATGCCGAATTCCTTGGCGTTCTTGAAGTAGTCGTAGACTTCGGCGTTGAGCAGGAGTGCTTTGGTCGGAATGCAGCCAACGTGGAGGCACGTCCCGCCAAACTTGTCGTCCTTCTCGATGATGGCCGTCTTGAGTCCGAGCTGCCCGGCGCGAATCGCGGCAACGTAACCGCCCGGCCCGCTGCCGATGACTGCAACGTCATAGTGAGGAACATCCGCCAATTGCGCACCTCCACGCGGGCTTTACCACACGCCATGCACTTGGGCATACTGCCGCCCGGCCCGGACGTCATCCGAAGCCGCCATCTTACATTATGAGAAATGGGGGAACAAGGGTGGGCAGTACCACTTTTCAGGTCAAGGCCACAACGGGAACACCGGCCAGGGTCAACAACCGCTGGTCTCCGGTCACCAACGTCGCCGAGGAATGAAGGGCCGTGGCAACGATGATTGCGTCGGGGAGCCTGAGTCGATGCACGCGTCTGACCTCGATAATCCGCTGAATCAGTTGCACCTGAGTCCGTTCGAGCCCGACCACCTCCACGCGCTCCAGGAATCGGGCGAAATAGAGCTTGTCGTCTTCTGATAGGTCTGGAAAAGCCAGAAACTCGATTTGGCTCAGGATTGAGATGCCGACCCACTGAGCTTCACGCAAGCGCGTCGCCAGTGGCCCATGGCCACGCAGGAGGGCAATGACTGCATTCGTGTCAAGCAGGTAGCGCTCACCATTCATCACGTAGCTTTCTCTGTGCAGCTACTGGGTCCCCATTCCAGTTGAGCTTGCCGGCGAGATCCGCGAAGTCGTATTTGTGGCCATCATCGGTCGGGGCAGGCGAGCCCAGCACGATGACTGCTTCAATCGGACCGGGAGGAAGTTGTGTGGGCAGGCTCAGGCGTAGGAATCCCTCAGCGTCAACCTCGCCCTTAACCTTGACGACGCGCATGTCGATCCTCCACTCCGCCTGGGCTAAAATAGCCTCCAAGCATCACGCTACCCAAAGTCTATCACGGGTAAACCATCGCGGGTCGCGGAAGTCTGAGTGTTTCCAGTGTGGGCCTTCATCGCACATCGAGGGCCTTCAGGGAAGTGAGGGTGTCGGAGCCTTCACGGTAAAGAGCGATTTTGCCTGCGCGCAACTTGAAGACGTGTGCCCAACGGGGGTATTTCGACTCATTTCTTGACTGGGATCGAAATTGCAGGGTATGGGGACCCGCGATGGGCGTGATCGCCTGCGCCTCACGCCATCACGCGGAGGTCCTCGGTTTCATGAGGTTGCGGTCTGGGCGGCGGAGTGTAGCCGTCGGGCAGGTCGCCGTTGTCGGCGCGGAAATACTGCCAGTAGTGGGGCTTCACAGAAGCAATCAGTTCTTTGCGCGTCTTCGTCCTGAGCGGCTTGCCGACGTAAATCTTGCCCAGCCCCTCCATCCACTTCTCGGGCAGGGCGCTCGCGAACATGAAGATCGGCCAGGTAAAGTTCGGGCCGTTGAGTTTGCGCAGCTTGTAGAGCCACATGACAATCGCACCCACGCGCCAGGCGAGCGGGCCCCACCAACTGTACTGGCCGGGGCGCAGATTCATCTTCCAGCACTTCATCATGAGCTGCCACTGCAGCCGCGAAAGGTTGCGGGTTTGGGTCACGCCCTTCTGGCGCTCCATCCGCGTGTCGTGCAAGGGGGTGAAGATGGAGGGAATCAAAAAAGCGAACAGGCCGCGGCGTTCCATTTCGTACACGAGGTCGAGCGTAGCCATCACGTCTTCGTCGGTCTCGCCCGGGTTGCCCACCATCAGAGTCATCATGGGGAACCAGTTGTTCTCGTTGGCAATGCGCAGGCCCTCGAGAACAACGCTTGGCCAATCTTCGATGGAAAAAGGCACAGCCTTGCTCGGCATGATCTTCTTGGCCATGCGCACCGAACCCGTTTCGAGACCGACCAGTGGGGCAATCGCCTTCTTCTGCGGGTGGCTGCTCAACCGGGGCAGGTGAATCGGGCTCTTGGGCAGCAAGGTCTCGGAAAGTTTCTTGATGAGCATGGGATCAACGACGAAGGGGGCGATCGTCGAGTGGCTCAGCATGTGGTGCTCGATGCCGGGCATGTTCACGACTGCGGAATAGAGGTCGAGGAGCGCTTCGCGATTGGGGAAGAAGAATGGCTCAATCGTGCGCCAGTTGGTCGGGTACGACCGGTTCGAGGGCGAGCGCGCCTATCGCCAATTGGCCGAGGTGTACCGCGCGGTGCGCCTCTACGTCAATGGCTTTCAGCCGTCGATGAAGCTGATCTTCTCTTTGGGCATGTCGATCTGAGGGTTCAGGTCGGGCACGCAGAAATTGCAGCGGCGCCCGCAGCCCGTGGTCATCTCCACCACGCCGAAGGTGGTGCGGCGGTCGGGAACGAGCAGGTCCTCACGGCGCGTGGGATGAGCGACGTTGACCTCGCGCGGCAGTTCCTCCCCGCGGATCGCCTGGTGGAACAGCGCCATGGAATCCGCCGACTCGGCACGGCCTTCCACCACGCAGTCGACGCTCAAATCCTCGAAGGAATTGGTTTGGGTGATCTGCCATCCCCCCGAACCGCCCACGATGACCTTGAAATTCCGGCGGTAGGGGCTGGCCTTGATCTTTTCGAACATCAGGCGAGCATAGTGGGAGTTGATGGGCTGTTTGGAGCTGCCGAAAATCGAAGTGTAGACTCCTGCGGCAAAAGTCACACCGAGCGGGTTGTGCGTGGTGACGGCTACAACGCGTGTGTTGGGCCCGATGAATTTGTCGAGGTCATCCGGATAACAGGCGACGATGTCCGGCGCGCTGAATTCGCGCAACAGCGAGGTTTCCACGAGGCGGGCGCCCGCCGGCATGAAACGCGCCGAACCGTCGGGGTTACGCTGCACGTCGCGCCAGTTCGGATACTTGTTATTCAGGACGGGCTCCATCCAGATCGGCAGCGACGCCATGCCCATCTGGATGAAGTAGCCGGCGTGATCAATGGTCTCAGTGAGCGGCGCGGTGAGCACGATGCGCTTGCCGCCGTCCGCGGGAGCTTGGGGAACGTCAGGAACCGCTCCGTCACCGTTCCTTCGCGAATGCGAGTCAGCAGAGTTGCCGTTTCGTCTGAAAAAACGTAATCCCATTCGTGAGTCCTGATGCGTCAGTTTTTACAGCGAAGTCCCTGAACCTAAAGTCCCATATCTTACCCCAAGATTCTCCGGAATTCACGGAAATCGGATGTGCTGACCTTCTTGGTCTGGGCCCATGGGGGATCGGACGGCGAGGTATGATATTAACACCAGCTCGCAGTGCACCCGGCTCCCGCTGTTATATCAACAAGTTGGGGGAAGTTACGGAGTGGGCCCGCAAGGTCAGACTCATTCCTTGCCTACATCGCGCCGTTGAGTCATGGGCGTTGGTGTGTTAGTTTGGTTCGTCTGGGCAATGCCCCCGCAGCCTTTCCAGTCATGGATAGAGAGGCGACTTCGACCGCGGCCAACGCGCAGAAGGGCTGGATGGCAATAGCCACTTTCCGGCATCGTCCCCGCATGCCTCGTTGGCGGTGGCGCTTCGCTCCCCGCAGGGCACATTCCCAGCGGGGCCTGCCCTGCGCCGGGATGGCGAAAAGGAGAAGCGATGAGCTGGACCGAGGAACTGGCGCACGAAGTGGAAGGGCAAGTCCTAACTGACGACGCCTCCCGCGAAGCCGTGGCGACTGACTTTGGCCGGCTCGTGGTGCGGAAGCCCGGGGCGGTGGTGCGCCCGGCTTCAGCGCAGGACGTGGTGAGCGTCGTCAAATTCGCCGGGAAGCACACGCTCGGCGTCTCGACGCGGGGCGGAGGCCACTCGCAGACCGGGCAATCGCTCTCTGAGCACATCGTGCTCGACATGGCTGCGCTCGGCCAGGTGCATCATGTCGATGAAGAAGGCGGCACCGTGACTTGTCAGGCGGGGCTGAAGTGGCGCTCGCTCGTCGAGCAGCTTGCGCCGCAGCAACTCTCTCCGCCTGTCCTGACCAACAACCTGGACGTCACGGTCGGCGGCACACTTTCGAGCGCCGGGCTGGGTGTCGCCTCCTGGCGGCACGGCACGCAGGCGGACAACTGCTTGGCACTGGAAGTGGTGACGGGAGCCGGCGAAATCGTCCGCTGCTCCGCGGACCAGAACCGCGAACTCTTCGACGCTGTCCGCGCCGGCATGGGCCAGTTCGGCGTGATCACCGAGGCCACGCTCAAGATTCGCCGCCACCGGCCGAAGTTCCGGAGTTACTACCTCCTTTACGACAACCTGAACTTCCTGCTCGACGATCTTCAGACCATCATGACCGACGAGCGCTTCGATTACCTCGAATCCTGGTGCGCCCCCTGTGCCCAGGGCTTCCGCAAAGTCGGTCCGGCACACACGCCCTTTGCGCAGTGGTTCTTCCCTCTGCACGCCTCGATCGAGACCGACGGGGTTGACGTCCCGGACACTACCCGGAAGCTGCGCAGCTTGAGGTTCTATAAACATGTGGACGTTGAAGATGGCGAGATAGACGCCCGCCTTGATGACTCTGAGCTCCTCCTCGCTCGCACGAAGGAGCTCATCGGAAATCTTTCGGCAGGCGGTGAGATCGGGGCCTTCGGACGACTGTGTGATGCGGCCCTTCTTGACCAGTGATTCCAGAGTTGCATCCGGCAACTCCAGCAACCTGCCGTCGTGGCCGAGGAGCGCGACGGTGGAAGCCCCGATATTGGCAACTTGCCATACTCTGGGGATTGAAATAAGTGGACTTGAGCCACAAGCTCGTCGCCAGGATTTTCGAGGACGACGACTGGTTGCGATACCAGTTCAAGAATCAGCCCCGTCCATCAGCCAGCAAGGCCGAGCACTCGGAGCCCGGGAGTCTCCGACGTCTAGCTGGCGAATGGTTCAACGAGTCTGACGATGGCGCCGAATGCCGGGCGGCTCCGTACCTGCGCAAGTTGGGCGTACGCATCGCTGGGTTGATCTATGTGAACGAGCCCCAGCGCGAAATCCAGCTCGCTTTCTTTGAACCGGCTACGGGAGACAAGACCGCCGAGTATATGATCCCCTACGTTTGGGGACACGGCAGGGACGCAGCGTGGCGGAAGCACGCTTCAGGACTCGTTGATCAGTTCTTCCTGCTGATGCGGAACTATCAAGATCCGTGGGCTGAGGACCCTGCCTCGGTTCCAGAATGGGCCATGGACCTTCCCTATAGCTTCCTCGAGCCGAGACTCGCTCCCACCCTTGGCGCTGCCAGACGCGAAGAATCGGAGCCGTATTTCCGAGAGCTTGAGGTCCGCGCTCGATTCGGGATCCACTACTGTCCGTGGGGAGAGGTCCTCTTCTACTGCCTGGCCTGGCGCTGGCTGATTCGTTCGGCAGTGGCACGCAATCAGGACGGAGAGATGTCTGCGCCTCTTGGTCTGGTTGGCGAAGAAGCGCTCTGGCAGTCTGAGCTATGGTCAGTTGACGAGTCTTCCTCAGATCTACTGCCCGAACACCGCCTGTCGCGATGGATTTGCGGGCGCGAGGATCTGGTCCTTGTGGACTCGATCAGCAAAATCCCTAAGCGCGTCGCATTCAGGCTTGAGT
>JAIQGB010000124.1 GCA_020072905.1 Terriglobia bacterium
GCCGTCGCCGCCGGGATTGCGGCGTTTCGCGGGGGAGCTTCCTAGGCCATGACGCGAGGAACTAAAATCCTGATGCTGATCCTGGCAGGCGTTCTGGTGGCAGGGGCGATTTATCTGCGCGTCCTCACGCGGCGGATGACCTCGCAGCCGCCGGAACACGGCGAGGAAGTGGCACGGACGCGACTGAGCGAGGCGGCCCTGCAAGCGAGCGCCGGGCCCACTCAGACCGCCAAGTTCTATTTCCCTTCGTACGAGCAGGGGACCCTGGTGGCCGAGCAACGCGCCATGACGTGGGCCGAGTCCGACACGGACCGCATGCGCCAAGTGCTGCTCGCGCACACCGAAGGCTCTCAGCAGGGAGCGAGCCGCGCTCTGCCCTCGACGGCGGTGATTCGCGCCGTCTTCCTGGCCGCGGACGGCACGGCCTACCTTGATTTCTCGAACCAGACGCTGGCCGATTTCAAACCGGGGATTGCCAGCGAGTGCCTGGCCGTATACGCCATCGTGGATTCGCTCGCGGCTAACATCCCTGCCGTGAAAAGGGTTAAAATCCTTGTCGAGGGACGTGAGGTCGATACGCTGGATGGGCACATCGACTTGACCGGGGTCTTTGTCCCCGCCTTGAATCCCCTCTCACCAACCTCCTGAAGTTTCGAGGTTCTATGTCATCAACCCCTCGGCCCCTTTCCGGCCTGCTCTATTCAGGCGGCAAACTTCTCCGCGCCGGCGGCCGCTCCACTACGGAGCTCCGGCCCGTGGAGATTATCCCCCACTACATTTCGAGCGCGGAGGGCTCCGCGCTCATGCGCCTGGGGGAAACACAAGTCATCTGTACGGCTTCGGTCGAAGACGGTGTGCCGCCCTTTCTGAAAGGGATGGGCAAGGGCTGGATTACCGGCGAGTACGCGATGATTCCGCGCGCCACAGATGCCCGCACGCCCCGGGAGGTCACCCGCGGGCGACAGGGCGGGCGCACGATGGAAATCCAGCGCCTGATCGGCCGCTCCCTGCGCGCCGTCGCCGACATGGAGAGGCTCGGCGAACGGACCGTCTGGATCGATTGTGACGTCATCCGCGCCGACGGTGGCACGCGCACGGCTTCCATCACCGGAGCGCTGGTGGCTCTGGGGCTCGCCCTCCAAGCGCTGGCCGAAAGCAAAACCGTGCCACGCGCGCTACTCAAGGATTACATCGCCGCCATCAGCGTGGGGATCGTGGGCGGTGAAATCCTCCTCGACCTCGACTACGCCGAAGATTCCAACGCCGAGGTCGATATGAACGTCGTCATGACCGGGGGGGGAGAACTCGTGGAGGTCCAAGCCACCGGCGAGGGCCGCGCCTTCAGCCGTGACGAACTCAATGGGCTAATCGATGTGGCCCGCCCGGCGATTGAGAGGTTGCTGGCGCTGCAAAAGTCGATGCTGAACATTGATCTCCTGCAGAAATAAGGACCGCAATCCACCAACATAGGGTCTGGCTTGTCACCCGTCACTCGTCACTCGTCACTGATCCTCTATCTTGCCTCCGCCAACCTCGGCAAGCTCCGCGAATTCCAACATGCTGCAAGCCCGCTGGGGATTGAGATGTTGCCGAGGTTCTCTCAGCTTGCGCCCTGCGTGGAAGACGGCGCAACGTTCGAGGAGAACGCGCGCAAGAAAGCCGTCTACTACAGCGCCTTCACGCCGCATTTGGTCTTCGCGGACGATTCTGGCATCTGCGTGGACGCGCTGGAGGGAGCACCCGGGATCCATTCGGCTCGTTTCGCAGGGCCCGACGCCACCGACGAGGAGAACAATCGGAAGCTCCTCGCAGAGTTGCGGCGCGTGGAGACCGGGCGCGCGGGTGCTGGTGCCAAGCCCGCCCCGGCGAACCGTGCCGCGCACTATATCTGCGTGATCGCGCTGGCAACGCAAGGGCAGATTGTGACCGCCGTGGCAGGCCGTGCGGACGGAAGCATTGTGGATGAGCCTCGGGGCGCAGGCGGTTTCGGTTACGACCCACACTTCCTATACCCGCCGCTCGGAAAGACATTCGCGGACCTCACATCGGAAGAGAAATTCGCCGTATCGCATCGCGGCGAGGCCTTTCGCCAGCTCCTCACGTTCCTCAAGCAGAGATAAGCGCTCGGGACCTTCCCACTTTCCTCCCCGCGGCCCGCTCTCACGACCATGAAAATTCTTCGGGTTCCCCTCGGTTGAGACTGACATTCATTGCGACAGGGGCCGCGCTGGCTCTGACCCTGCTGGCCGCGGGGTGCGCGACCAAGAAGTACGTCCGGAACTCCGTCGAACCGTTGGAAACGCGCCTAGGCAAGGTGGAAGAAGTTTCCGACCAGAATTCGCATCGCATCACCGACGTGGATCAGAAAGCCCAAACGGGCATCACGGAAGCAAAAACCCAGGCTGATTCCGCGGATAAGAATGCAACGGCGGCTGGCGAGCGCGCTCAGTCCGCCCAAACGCTCGCCCAGAGCAGCATGACCGAGGCGGAGCGCGTGCGCGAGGATCTGCGGAACTCCGACAATTTCCAGACGCTGAAGACCGAAACCGTACTGTTCGGCTTCAATCGCAGCAACCTCGACAAGGACGCTCAAGAGAAGCTCAACGAAATCGCTTCCTTGGTGTCTGGTAAGAAGCGCTTTTTCATTGAAGTCCAGGGCTTTACAGACCGCACCGGTCCCACGGATTACAATCTGGAACTCAGCCGCCGTCGCGCGGACGCCGTGGTTCGCTACCTGACACTTGACGAGAAGGTTCCGCTGGCGCGAGTGTTCAGAATCGGCTACGGGGAAGATTCGCCCGCCGCTGCCAACGACACACGCGAAGGCCGCGAGCAGAACCGCCGCGTCGAAATTCGCGTGCAGGCTGCCAACGAAATAGGCGGCCCGACACAACAAGCGCAGACGACTCCAACGGATAATAAATAGGAGGCGTCACCACTGTGCCAGCCAAGGGCGTGATCGACGGGGACGGGATTCCAGCGAAAAACCGCGGTTTCCCGTTCCCCCTCCTGCTTCGGGAACTCATCCCTTCCATCGGATTGCGAGCAAACAGCCCGGACTCCTCCTTTTCCGTGCTATATTGGGTTCTTCTCCGGGGCAAGAAGAGATGAATCGCCATGCGGGGGGGGCGGATGTTCGCCACTTTGTTTCTATAGAGTCGATCCGGCCTGGCGGCGCCTCCCCGAAGAGGATCGCAAGCGCGGTAAGTGCCAGTTTATCGAAGCGGTCAAGTCCTTCCAGGAAGATATCATCGTCGTTCCTTACTCGCTCGTAGGCGTCCGCGGCGACTGCGACTTCATGCTCTGGCGCATCGGCTACGATTTGCTGAAGTTTCAGGAGATGGCGGCGCGCCTTCTCGCCACGGACCTCGGCAAGTATCTGAAGGTTCCGTATTCCTACCTCTCCATGACCAAGCGCTCGGTTTACGTGGACAAGCATATCCACGAGGACCAGGAAGGCCAGCGCCTCAAGCTCACGCCGGGGCAATTTCGGTACCTGTTCGTGTATCCCTTCGTCAAGCAGAAGGCCTGGTACCGCCTCACCAAGCACGCGCGCCAGGGGATGATGGACGAGCACATCGAGATCGGGCACCGCTACCCGACGGTGCGGCTCAACACGACGTACTCCTTCGGACTCGACGACCAGGAATTTGTCGTCGCCTTCGAGAGCGATAAGCCCGACCATTTCGTCGATCTGGTCATGGAGCTCCGCCACAGCGAGGCGACAAGCTACACCCGGCGCGACACGCCCACCTTCACCTGCGTGCATCGCGAACTTCCCGAAGTGCTCGATCTACTGGGCGGGTAGACCTGAACGAGGAATGATGAACGCGGAATGATGAATTCAAAATGGTGAATGGTGAATGGTGAATTACGAAGGGGATGGATTAAGCGTAGGACCAAGGCGTTCCTGACGAATATGGCGCTTTCTGTTCACTATTCACCATTCACTATTCACTCTTCTTGATTCACGACCATGTCCGCCGCAAAACCTAATAAAACCACGAGCCGGCCTAAGCGCAAAGTCGATTACACCTCACCCGCGCGCCTGCAAAAGATCTTTGCCGCGCTCGACCAGCTTTTCCCTCGGGCGCAGTGCGCACTGCACCACGACAATCCCTTTCAGCTTCTCGTCGCCACCATCCTCTCGGCACAATGCACGGACGAGCGCGTGAACATGGTCACGCCGGAGCTATTCCGAAAACATCCGACGGTTCAGGATTTCGCCGCACTACGACAGGAAGTGCTCGAAAGCGAAATTCGCTCCACAGGGTTCTTCCGCAACAAGGCCAAGAACATCATCGGCGCTGCGAAGAAAATCGTGCAAGATTTCGGTGGTCAAGTACCCAGAACCATGGAAGAGATGCTGAGCCTGCCTGGCGTGGCGCGCAAGACGGCCAACGTCGTCCTGGGGACGGCGTTCGGAATTCCCTCCGGCGTCGTCGTAGACACGCACGTCTTCCGGATCACCGGCCGTTTGAAGCTGTCCAAGCAGAAAACGCCCGAAAAGGTCGAGCAAGACCTCATCCAGCTCGTGCCTCAGGATCGGTGGATCACCTTCGGTCATCAGGTCATCTGGTTCGGCAGGAAGGTCTGCCAGGCGCGCAAGCCCCTCTGCGCCGTTTGCCCCCTCGAATCACTCTGCGATTCACGCGATAAGACATTGTGAACCGGGCAGGGCGGTTCGCGAACCCCTGCGGATCTCGTACTCTAGTGCCGTGTAATCAAAGAAGGCGACACACTCCATGGCCTGTCACCCTGAGCGCAGCGATGGGTCTCTGCATTCCTTTTCTTTGACAAAATGCGGGGATGCTTCGCTCAGCATGACAGCGTGGCCCTGGCCTGGGTCACTTATTTCAATTACGCGGCACTAGTGGATGAATATCGCTTTCGGCAGCAGGGCGTGGACACCCTTCTTCCCGTCCACGAGTTGCGTGATGCGGAGGTCCACGGCATCACTGGCCAGGATGTATGCCTCCGAACGGGTCAGGTGTTTTTCGCTGACGAGGAAGTCCAACATCTCGTTGAGCGCGATCTTCGCCGCCTCCTCGAGGTTTTCGTTGAAGCCCATGGTCAGGTAATGAGTGGGCGTCTCGGCCCGCGGCCAGCGCAGCTTCATGTCCTTCCGCACGGTCAACTGAAATGTCCCGCGCAGAGAGGTCTCCATGGCCGTGACGCACACCTCACCATCGCCCTGGGCGGCGTGCCCGTCACCCGCCGAGAATAGTGCCCCCGGCACGTGCACGGACATGTAGAGCGTGGTTCCGGCCACCAGCTCTTTGTTGTCCATGTTGCCGCTGTGAATCCAGGGCGGGCCGCTGCTGACGCGGCCGGTCAGCGCAGGTGGAGCAACTCCCATGACGCCGAAAAATGGGTGGAGCGGCACGGCCACGCCCGGAGCGAAATTCGCAACCTGGCGGGCCATGTCGAGGGAAGTCGCCTTCGCATACGCGTACGGGAACTCGTCAGGCAGAAAGCCGCGCCCCGGAAGGAAGAAATTCACCGCGTAGGGGACGGTCAGATCGATGGAAAGAATCTTCACTTCCAGCACGTCGCCCGGCTCGGCGCCTTCCACGTAAATCGGCCCGCTCAAAATGTGCGGGACTTCGCCGCGGTCCTTCACTTCCCGGTCGATCTCCAGGAGCGCAGGCTGGATCTGATCCCGCTTGATGCCCGCCGCCTCGAGCTGCGCCGGCACGGCGGCAACCAGCGTTTCAATATCTACCATGTCTCCAGAGTGCACCCGCAGGACCGGCGGCGTCGTGGCGTCGAAATAGCCCCAGGTTACGGTCTTCGATGTAGGCGCAAGGTGGTACGTCTCGCCTGCCGCCACCGCGACGAAAAACCAGATGCAGACGGGCACCGACAGCCAGCGCAGGCTGACCCATCTTATCTTCATCGGCTCCTCCGTGACTGGCGATTCCTCCACAGAAGCTGTGCCCCACCAACGGCTCGGGACGATCAAGGCGCGGCATGAATGCCCGTGCTGACGGAGGCTACGCCTTCATTACCACGGGATAGACCTTGCGCACCGCCGTGATGATGTCGGCGACGTCCTGGTCGGTGAATTTGGGATCCATGGGAATACCGACGTAGCGGTTCCAGATGTCGATCGTCTTCGGGCAAGCAGAGGCGCCGTACTGGATTCTCTTCCCTCGCCCCACCGTGAACGTCGGCCAGCCGGGCTGCAGCGTTTCTTTCTTCTCGATGTGCGTGGCGACGGGAAGGATCGCCGAGCCTTCCATGGGACTCGCGGCAACGTTTTCGGCGTTCATCGCCTGAAGGAAGCGGTCGCGCTGGGCCTGGTCTTTGGTGTTGATATAAACCCAATTCCCCAGCGCTCCGGCAGGGTCGTTCTGCTTGCGAAATTGAATTCCCGGAAGATCCTTGATCCCTTCGGTGACGCGCCGGGACTTGTCGCGGAAGTCGGCCACGATGCGGTCGAGCTTGCGAAGCTGGGCGCGCATCACTCCCCCGGTGAATTCATTCATGCGGTAGTGGCAGCTCGAGAAGTTGTGGATGCGGGACGGCATACCCAGCACTTTGGCGTGGCCGTCGCGCAGGAAGCCGCAATCGTGGAATCGCGTTGCGCGCTCGAAGCGATAGGGGTCGCTGGTGACGAAAGCGCCGCCGTCGCCGGCGGAAATCGTCTTGTTGATCTGGAAGCTGAAAATGCCGCACTCGCCCATCGAGCCCACGGGGCGGCCCTTATAACTCGTCCCGGCGCTCTGCGCGCAATCCTCCAGGACCTTCAACTTGTGCTGGCGGGCGATTTCCAGAACCGGGTCCATGTCGGCGGGCATACCCAGGATGTGGACGGCCATGATGGCCTTGGTCTGGGGGGTAATGTGGCGCTCGATGTCCGTCGGGTCGATGTCCATCGATTCGTCGACTTCGGCAAAGACCGGGAGCGCGCCCGCCGAGATGATAGCGTCGTAGCAGGCATACCACGTCCAGGCGGGGAGGATGACTTCGTCGCCCGGACCCACTTCCAGCGCCGCCATGGCGGTCATCAGGGCCGCCGTTCCGGAGGTTACCCCGATGCAGTACTTCGTATGCTGGTGCTCAGCATACTCCCTCTCGAAGTTGATGCACTTGTCCGGCGGTTTACCCTGCGCGTCAATCCCCCACCAACGGAAGGGGCTGCGGTTGTTGATGACGTCGAGCACCTCGTGCCGCTCCTCGTCATCGTAGTATTGCGGACCGGAGAGCTTGGCTTCCAGCATCGTGGCGCGCACCGGCGGGCCACCGTCCAACGCCAGCGGCGCTGCGGCCGCCGCAGGGCTCCAGGCAACAGACCTCGCGCCAGCCACTCCGCTGCTGGTTACCCACGCAGCCGAAGCCAGACCAGTCGCCGTGGCAAGGAACTCCCTTCGATCTACGCCCGCACGAGGCGCACTCTTCTCCTTCTTGCGGTTCTTGTCTGACATCATAACCTCCTCACATTATTGGCAGTCCTGGGTAATCTCAGGCGCTTGACAGCGGAACTCTAGCACCACTTCGGGCGCGAGACTAGTGCCGTTCCGACTTATTGGGCCAATCTTCGATAGTCGGAGGCACCGGAAGAAGGCTGGCGCACGGGCCGGAATGCATAGCCCCAAATAATTGGAGCGGCGCTAGGAGTTCAGCAAATTGCGACGATGCGTAGCGGGGCTACAGGATGCGTAGCTTTCCCGCCAGGGAAGCCTGGGCATGGGATGAGTGTTGTGGGGTCTCGGCGGAGGTACCGCGGCGGGTCATTTCCTGGGCAAGTTCAGGCGGTGGGACGAACGTCACGCGTTCTTCGATCGCTTCGATTTCCTCGACCTGCTCGGCCCCCCGCCGACGGAAGTAATCCACGACTTCTTCAACGAGATGTTCGGGAGCGGACGCGCCGGCGGTGATGGCAACACAATCCACACCCTCAAACCAAGAGGGATCAATCTTCGACGCGTCTTCAATCAAATGGGCGCGTGCGCCGTAGATTTCCGCCACTTCCCGCAGACGCCGCGAGTTCGAACTGTTGTCAGAGCCGATCACCAGGACCAGTCCGGCCCGTCGGGCCATGAGCTTGACGGCTTCCTGGCGGTTCTGTGTCGCGTAACAGATATCGTCGCTCGCCGGGGTGACAAGTTTGGGAAAGCGGCGCTTGAGGGCGTCAATGATCTCGCGCGTGTCGTCCACGCCCAGGGTCGTTTGCGTGGTCAGGGCCACGCGCTCCGGATCCGGCACCTGGACTCTTTCCGCCTCTTCCACGCTTCCCACCAGGCGGATGTGATCCGGCACCTCGCCCATGGTCCCGATGATCTCGTCGTGGCCTTCGTGGCCTACGAGAATGATCGAGCGCCCCTCTTGCGCGTAGCGAATCGCCTCCAGATGGACTTTGGTCACCAGCGGGCAGGTGGCGTCAATCACCCTCAGACGCTTGGCGGCGGCGCCCGTTCTAACTTGCGGAGCGACGCCATGGGCGCTGAAAATGACCACCGCGCCCTCGGGAACGTCACGAAGTTCCTCGACGAAGACCGCGCCCTTCGCCGCCAGCGACTCGATGACGTGCTTGTTGTGGACGATTTCCTTGCGGACGTAAATCGGAGGCCCAAAGAGCTCCAGTGCGGTGTTGACCACGCCGATCGCTCGCTCCACGCCGGCACAAAAACCCCGCGGTTTTGCCAGCAGAATCCTTTCAGGTTTCATTCGTTCGCCCGCTTCGGTCCTGCGAGGAGAAAGCATTCAACCTTCTCAACGATGCTAGCAGATTCGCGCTGAAGCGTCAAAAGCCCGGCGGGATCGGGAGCATCCACCTAGCCGATACACGAATCTTCCTCCGCATTTCCGCATCGAAAGCGATAATCTGGAAGCGGAAGGCAACAGACTCCAGATGGGTCCGACAAAGACAAAGCGGAGAACAAGATGAAATTCCCTCGGTGGCATCGGATTGTATCTCGGGTGGTGGTGCTTCCGGCCCTGCTGATTGGAATGAGCCGTGGATCACAAGCCAGCGGGCTTCCCCCGCCCCACGTCAAAGTCGGGGACAAGGCCCCGAGTTTCACCCTGACATCGTCAGACGGCAAACAGGTCAGCGTTTCGGATTTTGCCGGGCGCAACGTTTTGATCGATTTCTATCGCGGCTACTGGTGACCCTACTGCATGAGCGAACTCGGGGAGTTCGCCAAGCATTACGATGAGTTGAAGGCCCTGAACGTTCAGGTGCTGGGCGTGAGCGTCGATTCGGTGGACGAGTGTCGTGAGGTGCAGACCCAACTCAGGACGCCCTTTCCCATCCTTTCCGACAGCCAGCGCCAAGCTATGAGGATTTACGGGACGGAGAATCCCGATCACCCACAGGGCTCAGGATCTATCAATATTCCCACACTCGTGCTGATTGACCGCAAGGGCATCATCCGCTGGATCCATCAGGCCCAGGACTACCGCTTCCGCGCGCCCATTTCGCAGGTCCTGGGAGAAGCCAAGAAGCTCAAATAGCCCAAGGTCTCGTGAGGGCGAAGGATTCATGAAACTGCTTTCCGTGAATGTCGCCGAGCCGAAGATTGTCGTGGCGGGCGGAGAACGAATCCAGACAGCTATCTTCAAGAAGCCCGTCGCGGGCCCGGTGCGAGTGTCGGGGCTCAATCTCGATGGCGACCGCCAGGCCGACCTGACGGTTCACGGGGGCGCGGACAAAGCCGTTTATGCCTATTCCTGGCAGAACACGACGTATTGGCGTCGCGAGCTCCAGCGCGATGACCTCGGACCAGGCACCTTCGGCGAAAACCTGACTGTGGATGAAATGCTCGATGGCGAAGTCTCGATCGGCGACGAGCTCGAGATCGGCACCGCGCGGTTCCTCGTGACGCAGCCGCGCCTGCCCTGTTTCAAATTGGGAATTGCCCTCGGTCTGCCTGGCTTCCCCAAGGTGTTTCACCGCAGCGGGCGAAACGGGTTTTACCTCCGCGTGCTCCAGGAGGGCCTCCTGGCAGCCGGAGACGCAATCCGCGTGACTCTCGCGGAGAACGCAAACCGCATGACGATTGCGGATTTTGTTCGCATCGTGACGTCTCGCACCCCCCGCGAGGAAGAGCTGTCCCGGATTATGTGCCTCGATGCACTTCCCCGTTCCTGGAAGGACCGCCTGACGGTCAAGTTTGGAGCGCATCACCGGTGACGGCTCTTTCCGGCCGCAGCTCCGAAGACTGTGCCAGATCATCGCAGGTACGCAGGGAAACTCCTTGACTCCGGTCGGGATTGACCCGTAGATGGTCAGGACCCGCTCCGGCTCGGCTGGGAACGTCTGCAGGCGATGTCGAGGAAGTCGGCGGGGCGGTAGCGGCTCGCCGGCTCCACCGCTGGACCCCGCCTGATCGCTTACGAGGCGACTCTGTGCCTAGGTCACGATATCCTCGCCGCCGTCCACGCGGATGACGTTGCCGGTGATCCAGTGGGTCTTGTCGCTGGCGAGAGCGGCGATGGCTTCGGCGACGTCCTGGGGCGTCGTCAGGCGGCCGCCGGGATTGCGCAGCTTGGCAAACTCGGCAAGTTTCTCGATGCCCGGAATTTTGGCCGAGCCCGCCGTAATCGTGACCCCGGCCTGAATGGCGTTGGCGGTGATGCCCTGCGGCATCAACTCAAAGGCCAGCTGGCGGATGTGCGATTCGAGGACAGCTTTGGCAGCCGAGACGGCTCCGTAACTGGGGATCACGCTGTGGCCGCCGGCGCTGGTCATGGCGAAAATGCGGCTGCCCTGCCGGAGCATCTTCCGGCGCATCAGTTCCTGGATCCAGTAGACCAGGTTGCTCCCCATCACGTCGACCGTCATTTCCATTTGCGCTTGGGTGAGTTCCTCCTCCGAGTCATTACTGACGTAGGGCTTGAGCGATCCGAAGGCGATCGAATGGAGGAAGACCTTGACGAAGTGCTCTCCACCCAGCTTTGACCAGTGTGCCTCGATCTGGGAAAACACTTCGGCGCGCTTGGCGGCGTCCGCGGCGTTGGTGTTGAAAAAGAGCACGTCACGCCCCAGCGACTTCATTGTCGCGATGACTTCGTTGACGTGGTCCATGCTCGAGCGGCGGTCGAAATGCACGCCCAAGATGTTAAGTCCCTCGCGGGCCAGCTCCTTCGCGGTAGCCTCTCCGAAGCCGCTGGACGAGCCGACAATCAGGGCCCACCGCGTGGCCCCGTGAGTTTCAGTCATACCTTGAGCCCTCTCCGGTTATGGGGATGCCTGGGCGTTTTGCCGTGAGTCCTCTTCGACTTTCGCAACGAGGCCGGGCAATGCTCCCTCCAGAAGCCGCTCGCTGGCGGCGTTCACCGCTTGCACTACCGCAGGAACACCCTTGCCCTCCGCCGCGCTCTCCTCCCGGCGGCTGTCCGACCAGAGGATTTTGTGATCGCGGACGCGAATCAGCATCATCTCCAGGCCCACACGCGCCTTCACGGCCGCCGCACCGTCCACTTCCTCGAAATTTGTGAGCCGCCCGCGCAGCAGATAATCCACCGGCTCGCGCGAGGGCAGGAGGTGGACCGCCGCAAACACGCCGGTTTGTTGCAACCGCCGCGCGATAAGTTCCGTCAGCATCGTCGCCGGGTCCGCGCTCCAGCGGTGATACTGATAAAAGTTCAGTTGCGTCGGCGAGGCGTAATAAACAATCCGGTCATCCCGCAGCACATCGGACGCACGAAAGCGCTCTACGCCCACGATCGCCGCCGTCTTCGGGTCGTGCGCCGCGGGCGGAGGCGGAACGCTCAGGGTGTAGTAGTTCGTTCTGGGCACGCCGCCGCAGGATGCCAGCCACAACGCGAGCGGGAACAAAAGCAGACCCAGCGCCCAATCTCGCTTACGCGCTCGGGCGTTCCACGGTGATGTGACGCTCTTCACTCGAAGTGTACTCCATTTGGATGATGACACGTGGGGCGGGGGCATTATCCCAGAGCTTCTCTCCCCATTCAACGATTACCATGGCGTCCTCAGACCAGAGTTCCTCCAGCCCGAGGGTAGCCAGTTCGCGCGATTCCTCGATCCGGTAAAGGTCGACGTGGAAAACCTTCCGGTCGCCGCCGTACTCGTGGACGAGCGTGAAGGAAGGGCTGGTCACCTCCTCTTCCCGCGCCGCACCCAGCCCCGCAACGATACCCTTCGCCAGAGTCGTCTTGCCGCTCCCCAGCTCGCCCTTCAGAAGCACCAGGCAAGGCGGCTGAAGGTCCCCTGCCAGCTCACGCCCGAAGGCTATCGTCTCCTCGGGTGAGTGGGTGACCACCTCCACGGTTTTTTTCGTTCCAATGACCATTAAACGAGGCGCATGGCCTCCGGCAGGTAATCCAGCAAATCCCCCGCGATGAGTGAGGCCTCGCCGATCTTCCGCGCCGCGAGATCTCCGGCCAGGCCATGCAGGAAAGCTCCCGCTGCGACTACCTCGGTTGCCGAGCGTTTTGGATACTGCGCCAACAATCCGGAAATCAAGCCGGTCAGGACGTCGCCCGTTCCTCCCGTCGCCATGCCCGGATTGCCCGTCGGGTTGACCCACACATTGCCGTCGGGCGCCGCGGTAAGCGTGCGGGAACCTTTGAGCACCAGCGTGACTTGATGTTGGCGCGCAAACTCCCTCGCCGCATCAATGCGGCGCGCCAGGATTTCCGCCGTCGTCCTACCGGTCAGCCGCGCCATCTCACCCGGATGGGGCGTCAGAACTCGCACCCGGCCTTCCGCCCGCAAGCCCTCCGCGCAGCCCGCGAAGGCATTCAAGCCATCCGCGTCGAGCACGACCGGGAGGGGATAACGATTGACGACCGTGCGCACGAACTCCGCTGTCTCCCGCGCCGTGCCGATGCCCGGGCCGACGGCGAG
>JAIQGB010000503.1 GCA_020072905.1 Terriglobia bacterium
CTAGGTCTCCGACGATATCTGCGAGCGCGCTCACGCCGCGGGCCTGCCGGTGCACCTGGATGGCGCGCGCATCTTCAACGCCAGCGCGGCACTGGGCCGATCCGTCGTCGAATTAACCAGGAAATTCGATTCGGTCATGTTCTGCTTGTCGAAAGGGCTCGGCGCCCCCGTCGGCTCGATGCTCGTGGGCAGTAAGGAATTCTTCGAGGAAGCCCGGCTGGTGCGCAAAATGCTGGGCGGCGGCATGCGGCAGGCGGGCGTGCTCGCGGCGGCGGGCCTGATCGCGCTCGAGGAAGGCCCGAAGCACTTGCCCATCGATCACGAAAACGCCCGATTCCTTGCCCACGGCCTCTCCGAGATTCCCGGCATCAAGATTGACCCGGCCAAAATCGTGACGAACATCCTCTTCTTCAATGTGACGGACTCCGGACTGACCTCCTTCGACATCTCCAAGCGTCTGGCCGCACAGAACGTCTTTGCCAACGGCGTCACGCCGCAGATGATGCGGATGGTGACTCACCGCGATGTGGACCGCGCAGGGTGCGAGCGCGCGCTCCAGGCGCTGCGTGAGGTCCTCCAAGTGCCGGGGAAGAGTGCGGTCGCGTAGGATGCCAGCGCGCGGCCCGTTCCCATCTGTTTCAACTGTTCCTGGGCTATTTCTTCTTGGTCGCCTGCAAGGCGGAGAGCTTGGCCAGCGCGTCGATATAGCGCCGCCGGTAGGAAGAATCCGTGGGCTCGAGGTGAGAGGCGGTGCGGTATTCTGCCAGGGCGCCGGCGATATCTCCCATCTTCTCGAGGGCGTAACCGAGGCCGTTGTGGGCCTCCGCGTCGTCCGGCTCGTGACGGATCGCCTCCAACATCTCCACGCGCGCGCGCTTCCACTCCTTGGCGAGGAGAAAAGTCACCCCCATTTCCCGATGCAGATCGGAGTTGTCGGGGTCCAGCCGATAGGCATCGCGCAAGTGGGTAATCGCCTCCTCGATTCGCCCGCGGGCACGCAGGCGCCCCGCCTCTTGCATGTGCTCGCGGAGTTGAATCTTGATCTCGGCCACCTCCGGGCCGGAGATGAGGGGCGCGTCTTGGGCTGCCGCCGGTTGGTGGCTGACCTGGGCAGTCGCTCCGGGCCGTGGTGAGATGAAGTACGACTTTCCCAGCTCCGTGCCGCATCGAACGTGCACGTAGTGGTCGCCGGGCTCGACGGGGTCGATCGTCAATTCACCCTGGGCGCCCGTCTCGCCGGCGGGGGCAGAGTCAACATCCACCTTGCACCCTTCGCGCCCTGCGTGGACTCGGACCTTTGCCAGCTTCGGCAGTTCTTCGCGCGGCAGGGCGGGGAGGGGCCGGGCCACCAGGAAAGCAGTGGCGGCAAGCCCGAAGACCGCCACCAGGCCCGTTTCGACGCGCCTGCTCATCGCTCGCATCTTAGCACACGGTCCGAGATGCTGCCTTCAAGCGCCGGAAGGCTCCGTTCCTTGACGAGGGTGGAGATGTGGTATAGCCTGAATTCTCAAGGGTTGAGCGAGGGCACGGGCACAGCTTGCGAGGTGATCTCTGGATTTCGAACTCACGCCCGAACAGAAAGAAATCAAGAAATCCCTCCGCGCTTTTGCTGAGAACGAAATCCGGCCCCACGTTCTCGAGTGGGACGAAGCGCAGCACTTTCCTGCCGAACTGATCCCCAAAATGGCGGAGCTCGGGCTGATGGGGGTGACGTTCCCGGCCGAGTACGGCGGCGCCGGGCTGGGCTATACCGAGTACGTCATTATCATCGAAGAACTCGCGCGCCTGGACGGATCGGTGGCGCTGATTGTTTCGGCCCACAATTCGCTCTCGGCCAGCCACATCCGGCTGACGGGTACCGAGGAGCAGAAGCGCAAATACCTGGTGCCGCTCGCGCGCGGTGAAAAGCTCGGCTGCTGGAGTCTCCGGCTGACGGGTACCGAGGAGCAGAAGCGCAAATACCTGGTGCCGCTCGCGCGCGGTGAAAAGCTCGGCTGCTGGAGTCTGACGGAGCCCGGTTCGGGCAGCGACGCGAGCGCCGTGCGCACGACGGCGCGGCTGGAAGGCGACTCGTGGGTCCTGAACGGCGTGAAGAATTTCGTGACGAACGGTCATCACGCTGATGTTAGCGTCGTAGTGGCCCTGACCGACAGCCGGGCCGGCCGGCATGGCATCACGGCTTTCATTGTGGAAAAGGGGACGCCGGGTTTTCGCGCCGGGAAAAAGGAGAATAAACTCGGGCTGCGCGCCAGCGACACCGCCGAACTGATTTTTGAGGATTGCCGCATTCCCCGGGAAAACTGCCTGGGCAAGCCGGGCGAGGGCTTCATCGACTGCCTGCGAGTGATCGATAAGGGGCGCATCGGCATTGCGGCCATGGCGGTGGGAATCGCCCAGGGAGCCTTCGAGGCCTCGCTTGCCTACTCGCGCGAGCGCAAGGCTTTCGGCAAACCGATTGCGGAGTTCCAGGCGATCCAGTGGAAGTTGGCGGACATGGCCACGGAGATCGACGCCGCGCGCCTGCTCACCCAGCGGGCCGCCTGGCTGGCGGACCACGGCCGTGGCGTGACGCGCGCCAGTTCCATGGCCAAGCTCTACGCCAGCGAAGTAGCGGTGCGGGTGACCAACGAAGCGGTTCAAATCCACGGCGGCTACGGGTTCATCAAGGACTATCCGGTGGAGAAGTTTTACCGCGACGTGAAGCTCTGCACGATCGGCGAGGGGACGAGCGAGGTCCAGCGTATGGTCATCGCGCGCGAACTCTTGCGCCCTCACTAGCGCCGTCGCGGCCCAGTCGTAGAACCCTGTTACCTCCATGCCGGAATCACTGCCAGTGTGGGCAGAAAAAATTCTCGCCGGGGACCGCCGGGCCATCGCCCGAGCGATCTCGGCGGTCGAGAGCAGCGAGCCGGCGGGGATCGAGCTCCTCAAGCTACTGTTTCCAAAAACCGGACGGGCTTACGTGGTAGGTGTCACGGGCTCGCCGGGCGTAGGCAAGAGTACGCTGGTGGAGAAGCTCGCCGCAGAATATCGCCGGGCGGGCGTGCGGGTCGGGATCGTCGCCGTGGATCCGACCAGTCCTTTTTCCGGAGGCGCGATTCTCGGAGACCGCATTCGCATGCAGGCGCTCTCGGCCGACGAGGGCGTCTACATCCGCAGCATGGCAACCCGGGGCCATCTGGGCGGCCTTGCACCGGCCGTCCAGGATGTTGTCACAATTCTCGACGCCGCGGGCTGTCAGGTGATCCTCATCGAAGGTGAACAAGTCTGACCGCCCGGGAGCGGACCGCGTGGAGCAGGAAGTGACGGCCATGCTCGGCATGTCGCAGCGACGGGACGATTGGAGGCCGCCGGTCCTGAAAACGGTCGCGACAACCGGCGAGGGGATCAGCGATCTGCGCGAGGCGCTCGAGCGGTTTCGCACGATTGGGCAGCAGGATGCACGCCAGCTCGCGCGGCGCCGTGAACAGTGGCGGGGGAGCTTGCTGGAACTTTTGCGGCAAAGCCTTTTCGAGTTCGCCCTGAGTGGACTGGACGAGGCGGCCCTCAATGCCTGCGTCGAGGATGTCCTCACACGACGGCGCGACCCGCACACGGTGGCTGATGAGTTGGTGAGCGATTTTCGCCGAGGGAAGGGCGCGGCGGGCAAACGATGAAGATCCATCACGTCGGGATAGCTGTTGAATCGCTGAGCGCCGCGCTGCCGGTTTTCGAGAAATTGCTGGGGCGGCCACCCGATTCACAGGAAGTGGTTGAAGAGCAGAAGGTGCGCGTTGCGGTCTTCAATTTGGGCGAGAGTCGCATCGAGTTGCTCGAGGCCACAGACCCGGATTCACCCATCGCGCGCTTCATCGCCAAGCGCGGACAGGGCATCCACCATCTGACCCTTGCAGTTCCTAAGATGGTGGAGAGGCTGCGCGAACTGGAGGTGGCTGGGATCCAGCTCATCGATCGGGAGCCGCGCGCCGGGGCCGGGGCGGAGCGCATCGCCTTCCTGCATCCCGCGAGTACGGTTGGCGTGCTCATCGAGCTGGTCGAGGAAAAATGAAGCTGGGTGATTTCGAACTTCTGGCACTTTCCGACGGCACGTTCGCCCTGGACGGCGGGCAGATGTTTGGCGTGGTGCCCAAGCCACTCTGGGAACAGAAACTCCCGCCCGACTCGCGAAACCGGGTGCGCCTGAGTCTGACGTGCCTGCTGGTCCGTACCGGGCAGCACAACGTGCTCGTCGAGACGGGCATTGGCACCAAGTTTGCGGCGAAGTACGCCGACATCTACGGCATCGAAAAAACGACGACGTTGCCGGCGGAGCTGGAGAAGGCGGGGCTCAGGGTCGAAGACATCGACGTGGTCATCAACACTCACCTGCATTTCGACCACTGCGGCTGGAACACGCGGCGGGAGAATGGGCGGGTCGTGCCGACGTTTCCGCGCGCCCGCTACTATATCCAGCGCGGCGAATGGGAGCACGCGATCCATCCGACCGAGCGCGACGTGGCGAGCTACGTGACCGAGTTCTTTGGCCCGGCGGAAGTGCAGACGGAGTTCCTGGATGGCAACCAGGAAATCGTGCCCGGGATTCGCGTCGAGGTTCTGCCCGGACACACGCGCGACCTGCAATGCGTCCACATTGAGTCGGCAGGAGAGCGGGCGTGCTTTATCTCCGACCTCGTGCCGACGCGCCATCATCTGCCGTATCCGTGGATTATGGCTTTCGACCTTTATCCCATGGAGACGCTGGCCAACAGGCATCGCCTGCTGCCGCAACTGGCCGAGCAGAACGCGCTGGTGATTTTCCCGCACGATCCGGATTCGCCTTGGGCGCGGGTCAGCGAGGAGAGCGGACGAATCACGGCAACGCCCGTGGACTGAAACGGATTTCGGGAGTCTCCGGTCCAGAAACTTCACTCAAGACCAAGGATCCAGCGAGATGGCCAAAGCAGAGGTTGGGATTATCGGCGGGAGTGGCCTTTATCAAATGCCGGGGCTTGCGCGCGCGCGAGAGGTGCGCGTCGCGACGTCCTTCGGCAAACCTTCCGACGCCTACGTAGTGGGCCATCTGGAAGGCCGCAATGTCGCCTTCCTGGCGCGCCAGGCTGATGCCGTCGGGGATCAACTATCGAGCCAACATTTACGGCCTGAAGAAACTGGGCGTCACGCACGTTATCTCCGTGAGCGCTGTCGGTTCGCTGCGCGAGGACATGCGGCCACTCGACGTAGTTCTTCCTTCACAGTTTTTTGACCGCACCGATGGACGACGTTCAACCTTTTTTGGCGGTGGAATCGCCGCTCACATCAGCTTTGCTGACCCGGTTTGCGCGACGGTATCGGAAGTCCTGGCCAAGGCCTGCGAGGCGGTGCAGGTGAATTGCCACCGTGGCGGCATTTACGTGTGCATGGAGGGCCCGGCATTTTCCACCAAGGCGGAGTCCAACACCTACCGCGCCTGGGGGATGGACGTCATCGGCATGACGAACCTTCAGGAAGCGAAGCTGGCGCGCGAAGCGGAGATCTGCTATGCGACGATGGCGATGGTGACCGACTACGACTGCTGGCATCCCGACCACGATGCGGTTACCGTGAATCAGATCATTGACTACTTGAACCGCAACGCCGAAAACGCGCAGAAGATCATCCGCTGGGCGGTCCGCCGCATGCCGAAGGAAAGAACCTGCAAGTGCGGGTCGGCGCTCGAGCACGCGATCATTACCGACCGCAAGAAGATTCCGCCGCGCGCCAAGAAGAAACTGTGGCTATTGGTGGGGAAGTATCTGAAGTAGGTTCGGGCAACACTCTTCTCATCGTGCCCGAAGGGGTACACGGAATGTCACTTCTGGTCGTCGGGTCCGTTGCTTTCGACGACATTCGGACGCCTCAGGGCGAAGCTCGGGATGTTCTGGGCGGCGCGGCCACATACTTTTCGGTAGCGGCGAGCTGGTTCACGCCGGTGCGCGTGGTGGCGGTGGTGGGCGAGGATTTCGGTGACAGTCAGTTGCAGGTGTTTCGTGACCGGGGGATTGACACGACAGGGTTGGAGCACGCCCCCGGCCGCACGTTCCGTTGGCGCGGAGAGTATAGCGGCGACATGAACGAAGCCCGGACGCTGGAGACGCAGCTCAATGTGTTCGAGACGTTTGCCCCCCAAATCCCGGCCGCGTACCTCGCGAGCGAATTCGTTTTTCTGGGGAACATCGACCCGGTGCTGCAACTGCACGTGCGGCAGCAGCTTCCCCAGGCGCGCCTGGTGGCGCTCGATTCGATGAACTACTGGATCACGGCGAAACCCGACGATTTGAAGAGAACCCTCGCCACCGTGCACATTCTGGTGATCAACGAGGGGGAAGCGAAAATGCTCTCCGGTCACCCCAACCTGCGGCGCGCGGCGGCGGCGATTCGTGCCCTGGGGCCGCAAATCCTGGTCATCAAGCGCGGCGAGCACGGCGCCAGCCTGTTTACGCCGGACGCGGTCTTCTCGGCGCCCGGCTTTCCTCTGGAGACGGTCAAGGACCCCACCGGCGCGGGCGACACGTTCGCCGGCGGCTTCATGGGACATCTGGCGAAAACCGGCGATCTCTCCGA
>JAIQGB010000125.1 GCA_020072905.1 Terriglobia bacterium
CTGCCTGTGTGGTCCATAAACGCCCTGAAGAGCGGAATTCTGGCAGGGATTGAGGAAGACCATGCGTGAAGACGAACTCAAAAAGCAGAGCGCCATACCGGAGGTGCCCCGACTGGGGCGCAGTGATTCATTCCGGTTTTGCTGCAACCCGTCTCTCGTTTGCTTTATGCATTGCTGCCAGGATGTCTCGATCATTCTTACTCCCTACGATGTGCTCCGGCTGAAGCGTACCCTGCGCCTGGATTCGACGGAATTCCTCGCGCAGTGCACGATCTCCGCTTTCACACGCCAGGAGAAAACCCCTATCGTGATGCTGAAAATGGACCCCGAGAGCCGCAAGTGTCCCTTCGTTACTCCCGAGGGTTGCCGTGTCCACGCAAGTCGGCCTTGGGCGTGTCGCATGTACCCGCTGGGTCTGGCCGATCCGGAACGGCCCACCGCGAGCGAGCCGAGATTCTATTTCCTCGTGCGAGAAGATTTCTGCCAGGGCCACGCCGGCGGGCAAGAGTTGACGGTCAGCGAGTGGCTCACCGAGCAGGGAGTCGAGCAATACGAAATGATGGGAGCGGCCTTCAAGGATCTCATGCTCCATCCGTTCTGGCGAAGTGATCAATCCTTGAGCCCCCAACAGGCCAGAATGTGTTTCATGGCCCTCTACGATCTGGACCGTTTTCGGCGATTCATCTTCGAAAGCAGTTTCCTTGAGCGATTTGAGGTGGACGAGGCGCGGGTCGAGGCTTTGCGCACTGATGATGTTGAACTGCTCGACTTTGGCACGCAGTGGCTCCGCTTCAGCCTCTTCCGCGAGAAAGCTCTGAAGATCAGGAGCTCGTTCAGGGAAAACAAAATGCAACCTGTAAGTCCGGGAGAGTGACGGCCTGATGCTGAAAGGCGGCAAGCCCGTTTTGGTCAACGGCGGCGGCATTACCGGCCTGACCGCGGCCTTGGCAGGGGCCGATGCCGGCTACGAGGTGCTGATCGTCGAAAAAGAGCCTTTGCTGGGCGGCTTTATGGCCACCTTGAAGAGGGGAATACCCCACCACCCTCCGTACACCGAGCCGGTCGTAGCCAGCTTGACGGACACCATCCTTTCTGTAGCCGCCCACCCGAGGATCCAGACCCTCACCTCGGCGCAGATCAGCAAGCTGGTAGGGCAGCCGGGGATGTTCAATGTCACGGTCGTGGCGGAGGGCAGGGAGAGCAATCACCAACTCGGAGCGGTAGTCCTGGCTACGGGCTGGAAGCCCTACGATGCGACGAGGCTAAAGCATCTGGGCTACGGATTGACCCCGGATGTCATCACGGGAGTGGAACTCGAGCGGCTGGCCGCCGCCGGGCCGATCGTTCGCCCCTCGAATGGCCGCCCGCGAGCGTGCTGTTCGTGCAGTGTGCGGGTTCCCGAGAAAAGGAGCACCTTCCTTACTGTTCTTCGGTTTGCTGCCTGGCAACTTTGAAGCACACTTCCTTTATCCGCGAGCAAAACCCGGACGCCAAAGTCTATGTTGTTTACAGGGACATGCGCACGCCGGGCCTCTACGAGCAATTCTTCGAAGCGGCCCAGGCCCACCCTCTCAACTTTCTGACGTTCGGTCAGGTGGTGTCCGTGGAGAAGGGGGTTGGTGACCGGCTGGCAGTCACCGTGGAAGGGTCGCTGCTCGGTGAGACCATCGTCATTCAGACGGACATGGTGGTCCTGGCGACCGGCATGGTTCCGAATTCGGCCGACGGCGAGGCCCTTCGCGCCCTGAAGGACGCCGAACTCCAGGTGCGAAAAGGCGAGTCGGAGAGTCAGCGCGCCGAAGCGGCGAGGACGGCGGAGGCCCTGAAGGAGCACCGAGGCACGTAGATCCTGAATCTCACCTACCGCCAAGGCCCTGACCTCCCGACGCTCCGGCATGGATTTCCGGACTCCCATTTTGTGTGCTTCCCTTACGAAACCCGTCGCACCGGTATCTACGCGGCCGGGGCGGTGAGGGCTCCGATGGACTCCGCACAGGCCGAACAGGACGCCTGGGGAGCCATGATGAAGGCCGTCCAGCCGATCGAGATGGCCGTGCAGGGCCAAGCGCTCCACCCGCGGGCAGGCGACTTGTCCTATCCGATCTTCCAACTTCAGCGCTGCACGCAGTGCAAGCGGTGCACCGAAGAGTGCCCGTTCGGCAGCCTGGATGAGGACGAGAAAGGGACGCCGAAGCTGAACGTTTACCGGTGCCGGCGCTGCGGCATCTGCATGGGTGCCTGCCCAGAGCGGATTGTTTCATTCAAGAATTATTCTATAGATATCATTGCATCAATGATTAAGTCTATTGAGGTGCCGGAGGAGGATGAGGAGAAGCCCCGCGTGCTCATCCTGGCGTGCGAGAACGACGCCTATCCCGCCCTCGATGCCCTAGGCCAGCGTCGGCTTCAGTACGACCTCTCGGTGCGCATCATCCCGGTGCGTTGCCTGCGCTCCATGAACATCGTCTGGATCGCGGATGCGCTTGCCCGAGGCTTCGATGGTGTGCTGCTCCTGGGCTGCAAGTTCGGTGAGGACTACCAGTGCCACTTCGTGAAAGGCAGCGAATTGGCCAAGAAGCGGCTGGAGAATGTTGCCGAGACCCTGCAACGGCTCCAGCTTGAGACGGAACGGCTGCGGCTCGTCGAGATGCCCATCAACGAGTGGGGCACTCTACCCGCGGTCATCGACAACTTTGTGCAGAAGGTTCGTGAGATCGGCCCGAACCCTTACAAGGGTCTCTAGAGTTTTCGGAGAAGTGAGCATGGCAGCGGTTTTGCAAGTGGAACCCGATCCGCGGTTCATCCGGAACGTTATTGCATCAGGCGGCGGCGACTTGGAGAAGTGCTGCCTGGAGTGTGGCGTTTGTACCGCGGCGTGCGACTTGGCGCCCGATGAAGCACCTTTCCCGCGCGCGCAGATGATTTACGCTCAATGAGGCCTGAAAGAGAAGGCGCTGGGCGGTCCGGCCATCTGGCTCTGTCACAATTACGGCGACTGCACGACGCAGTGCCCGAAGGGGGCGAGACCTGGTGATGTTCTGGCAGCGCTGCGTCGCGAAGCCATCAAGGCTTATGCGTTCCCGCAATTTATGGGCAAGCTGGTCTTGAGCCCCCCAGGCCTCCTCGCGCTGCTGGCGCTACCCGTGCTGATCTTTGCGGCGATCGCCCGCTGGGCTCCTCGTGGGTCCGCGACACCTCAGCTTGAATTCGCCAACGTGTTTCCCATTCCGACCCTGGAAGCCTTGTTTTTCACGCTAGCGGGCTGCGTGGTGGTGATGTTCGGCTTGAGCCTGCGGCGGATGCTCACGGCTTGGAACAGGGGAGGGAGACACGGCGAGATCCTGTCAGAACTTCTCCCCGCATTCCGGGCGGTGGCGACGCACGAACGGTTCACCAAATGCCGCCAAGGCCGCAGCAAATACTTCGGACACCTGCTCGCCTTCTGGGGATTTGCCGGTCTGGCGCTCACGGGGACGGCGGTCGGCGTCGGGACAATGCTGGGCGTGATGCGGACGCCGCTGCCGCTTGCCAGCCCATTCAAACTCTTTGCCAACTTGTGCGCGGTCGTGATCCTGGTGGGAACAACCATCCTCCTGGTGGACCGCTTACGGGATTGCGAGAAGCTCCGCCATAGCACCTACTTCGACTGGTTTTTTGTACTGACCCTGGCCGGGGTTGCGTTCACCGGGGTCCTTTCCGAACTGCTGCGGCTGGGTCAAATCGCCCCGGCCATGTACGGCATGTATTTTGTTCATCTCGTGTTGATCTTTGCCCTCTTGGCCTACGCGCCGTACTCCAAGTTTGCGCACTTGCTGTATCGAACGGTCGCGGTGGCCTACTCGAACGGGACAGGCACGGGCGGCACGGGACAGGGAGACTTTCGTAAGGAAAGGGGCTAAAGAGGATGGCGGATAACACCGAGCGAGCCGATTCTACGAAGGAGGTAGCAAGCCCGATGGATGAGAAGAAGCAGACCAAATTACTCGATCAGCTTGAGAGTGGTCCCTGGCCCAGCTTCGTGAAAGAAATCAAGAAAGCCGCAGCGACTAATCCCGCCGCAGGGGACCTGCTTGGCCAGTTGGAGCTTTCCTACGAAGAGAAGAAAGTGCACTGGAAACACGGCGGCATCGTGGGCGTGTTGGGTTATGGCGGGGGAGTGATCGGGCGTTACAGCGACGTACCGGAGAAGTTTCCCAAGGTGGCGCACTTCCACACCCTTCGGGTCAACATGCCCACGGGATGGTTCTACGCGAGTGACGCCCTGAGGACCATCTACGACATCTGGGAGCGACACGGGTCGGGCCTGACGAACATGCACGGCTCGACCGGTGACATCATCCTGTTAGGGACCACGACGGACCAACTGGAGCCGGCCTTCCAGGAACTGACTCAGGCCGGGTTCGACCTGGGCGGCTCGGGATCGGCCCTGAGGACTCCCTCCGCTTGCGTTGGTCAAGCCCGCTGCGAGTGGGCATGTTACGACACGATGGGAGTCTGCAACCACGTGACCCACCACTACCAGGACGAACTTCACCGCCCGGCGTGGCCCTATAAGTTCAAGTTTTCGGGCTGCCCGAACGACTGTGTGGCCTCGATCGCGCGCGCCGACCTCTCGGTGATCGGGATGTGGAAGGACGAGATTCAGCAGGACGACGCCGCGGTGGCCGAGTACGCCGCCGCGGGGCTGGATATCCAGAAGGACGTTTGTGATCGTTGTCCTGCCAAGTGCATGAACTGGGACGGCAAGAAACTTTCGATCGACAACCCCGAATGCGTGCATTGCATGCACTGCCTCAACGTCATGCCGAAGGCCTTGCGGCCCGGAAAGGAGCGGGGCGCCATCTTCCTGCTGGGTGCCAAGGCCCCTATCCTGCAAGGCGCTGTGCTCTCGTCCGTGCTGATTCCCTTCGTACCCGCTGCAGAGATCGTTGACACGCTCAAGGAACTGGTTTCCCGGATCTGGGAGTTCTGGGACGAATACGGCCACAACCGCGAGCGGGTCGCGGAATTGATTCAGCGCGTGGGAATGGCCGCTTTCCTGGACGCCATCGGCTTGGATCCGGTGCCAGAAATGGTCGCTGCCCCGCGCGATAACCCTTACATCTTTTTCCAGAAGGAGAGTGATGGTTCCAATGGAGACGACAAAGGTTGAAGGCCAGCCTCGGAAGCGAATTACCGATATCGGACCGCCGAATTTCGAGAAGTTTCTTCATCCCCTGATCAAGAAGAACTACGGTCAGTGGAAGTATCACGAATCGCTGGGTCCCGGTCGGCTTTGTCACGTTGCGGAGTCGGGCGACCGTATCTATACCGTGCGGGCAGGGTCGCCCCGGCTGTTAAGTATTCACACCATCCGCTACTTCGCCGACCTGGCCGACAAATACTGCGGGGGATATTTGCGCTTTACCAGCCGGAACAACGTCGAGTTCCTGCTCGATGATCCGGCCCGCATCGAACCCCTAAAGAAGGAACTCGAACAGGCAGGCTTTCCGGTCGGCGGAACGAACAATGCGATCAGCAATATCGTCCACACGCAGGGTTGGGTGCACTGCCACTCCGCGGCCACGGATGCCTCCGGCATCGTCAAGTCGGTAATGGATGAGTTGCACTACCACTTTACCCACCAGGAACTGCCGGGCAAGATTCGCATCGCGCTGGCCTGCTGCCTGAACATGTGTGGTGCCGTGCATTGCTCGGACATCGCGATTTTGGGTATCCATCGGCAGCCGCCCGTGGTGCGCCATGATCTGGTTCCCAAGGTGTGCGAGGTGCCGACGCTCATCGCCTCCTGCCCGACAGGCGCCATCCGGCCCGCCACGGTCGATGGAAAGCCGTCCGTGGAGGTGATCGAGCAGCAGTGCATGTTTTGCGGCAACTGCTTCACGGTATGCCCCGCGCTGCCCATGGCCAATGCGGAATTCGATGGCGTCTCGATCTGGGTGGGCGGCAAGGTCAGCAACGCTCGGTCCGCCCCGAGGTTCTCGAAGCTGGCGATTCCTTACCTGCCGAACAACCCACCGCGCTGGCCTGAGGTCGTGAAGGCAGTCGTGAATATTGTCGAGGTGTACGCCAAGAACGCCCGGAAGTTTGAGCGTATGGGGGAGTGGATCGACCGCATCGGCTGGCCGAAGTTTTTCAAGCTCACGGGCATCGAGTTTACGCGCTACCACATTGACGACTTCCGGTTTGCGCCTTTGACCTTTGCCCGCTCAACCCACATCCGGTTCTAGACGGAGCGTGGCCCGCCACCCGGGCGGCCGGGGAGGATGTTTCATGAGGCGAACCCCAGTGAAGGAAAGTAAAGCCCGACAGCTCGAGCGACTCAAGACGGTGCTCCGCAAGTGGCAAGGGATCGAAGACGCGAGCATTCAACACGCCGGAGCCGTCTTGGAAAGGACCCAAAACCCGCTCATCCGGCTGGTGATGGAGATTCTGCGCCAAGACTCCGTTATGCATAAGAGAGTTCAGCAGACGATTCTCGACAGCTTGGAAAAAGAAGCCTTCTCGCTTCAGCCCGAGGAGCTGGCGGACGTCTGGGGAATGATCGAGGAGCACGACGAGGCGGAGAAGGACGCCGTGCGGCTCGCGGAGGAAGCCAGGAAAAACTGCCCGTTCGCAATCCAAAAGCAGCTCCTGGGCTACCTCATCGAGGATGAGAAGAAACACGACCGCCTATTGAGCAACCTGGAAGGGTTCAAAAAGCGGCTCTACCCGTACGGGTAGAGCTGCTTTCCCTGAGGACGCAGCTATGCCGCTCTTCAAAGCAGTCAAAAAGCCGATCATCAAGCAGGCGTCTGCAGGCGGCGACGTCAGCCCTCTGCGTCCCCGCTACGTGGAGAAGACGCCCGCATGCATCGCGGGCTGCCTGGCGGGCGTGGATGTCCGCGACTGGGTCAACACCCTTGCGCAGGCGGAAGCTTACGGACGGAGCAACGAACAAGCGTTCGAGATGGCCTGGCGGAAGATCACGGATCGCAATCCCTTTCCCGCCATCTGCGGACGCGTCTGCCCGCATCCCTGCGAGGACAACTGCAACCGCATCGCCAAGGACGGAGCGGTGGCCGTCAACGCCCTCGAACGATTCGTGGGGGACTTCGCAATCCAGAAGCGTCTGAAATTGACCAGGCTGAGTGACGAGACGTTTCCGGAAAGGGTGGCAGTGGTGGGCGCGGGTCCGGCGGGTCTTTCCTGTGCGTACCAGCTTGCCCGGCGGGGTTACGGGGTGACCGTCCTGGAGGCTTTCAGCCAGCCCGGCGGGATGCTGCGCTACGGTATTCCCCGATATCGTCTCCCCGGCGAAGTTCTGGACGCCGAGATCGGAAATATCCTCGAACTTGGCGTGGAGCTCAAGTGCAACTGCACGGTGGGCAAAGACGTGACGCTGCAGCAACTTCGGGATGAGCATCGCGCCCTCTTCGTGGGAATCGGGGCGCAGGAAGGCGTCAAGCTGCGTGTTCCGGGCGAAAAGGCTACGAACGTTTTCACCGGCACCGCCTTCCTGAACCGCGTAAATAGCGGCGAGAAGGTCGAGATCGGCAATCGCGTGATTGTGGTCGGTGGGGGAGACACGGCCATCGATGCCGCCCGCGTCAGCAAGCGTCTGGGGGCGGCGGTGACGATCGTTTACCGGCGGACGCGTGCGGAAATGCCCGCCATCAAGCCGGAAATCGAAGGGGCGCTCGAAGAGGGAGTGAAGATCGAATTCCTCGCGGCCCCTGTCGAGATCCTGCAAGAAAACGGCCTCGCGGTCGGGATGCGCTGCATCCGGATGGAACTCGGCGCGCCGGACTCCTCCGGACGGCCCCGCCCGGTCCCGAAACCCGGGACCGAGTTTGCGATCGAGGCTTCGGCCATCATCGCCGCCATCAGCCAGGAGCCGAACGTGAACGGGTTCGGCGATCTGAACCCCACGAAGGGCTGGCTGCAAGGCGATGGTTGGGGCGCCACGGGGACCGCCGGGGTGTTCGCCGGAGGCGATGACGTCGAGCTGGGCTTGGTGGGGATTGCGATTGCCCAAGGCCGCTTCGCCGCCGAGGCGATCGACGCTTACCTGCGCGGCAAGAAACTGGAGAAGCCGAATCTTCCTCCACTGATCGCGGCGGAAAAAATCAATCGGGGCTGGTATCCGGCGGCCGTTCGTCATGAACGCCCTCAAGTGCCCGTGGAGGAGCGGGGGCCCGAGACCGAAGTGCAGCTCGGACTGTCGGAGGCCGATGCCTTGGCGGAGGCGAAGCGCTGCCTCTCCTGCGGCATGTGCATGGACTGCGAAACGTGCTGGATGTATTGCACGAACAACTGTTTTGTTCGGATGCCCAAAGGCCAGCACTACAAGATTAGACTGGAAATCTGCAATGGCTGCAAGAAATGCGCTGAGGCGTGCCCTTGCGGATATATCGAGCTGATTTGAGATTTCTCGCGGCCTCAAGCCGCGAATAAACCGAGGAGCGTGGTAACCATGGCAACCTTTGAAGTCGACGGTCGAAGCTACGAAGTCGATGAGGATGGCTTCCTGCAGGATCCCGGAATCTGGAATGAGGCGGTGGCCAAAGATTTCGCCACCACGGAGAGCGTGGCCGAAATGACCGAAGCGCATTGGAAAGTGGTCAACTATATTAGAAACTACTATCTCCAATTCGGTATCGCCCCGATGGTTCGGAAGCTGTGCAAGGAGACCGGATTCAAGCTGAATCAGATCTACGAACTGTTCCCTTCGGGGCCGGCAAAGGGCGCGTGCAAGCTGGCCCGCCTGCCCAAACCCACCGGCTGCGTGTAAGGCGAATGCGCCCGGGCTTTGAGCAGCGTGGCAGGGGGGAATCTGGACATTCGGGCGTGCGGTCGAGAGAAGGGCCGAAGATGGACTCAGGGGATCAAAATCCGGGGACTCCGCTGGCGGCACGAAGGGACGTCTTGCTGGCAGTCTGGCTGACGCGGACACTGGAAGCGTATCCAACCTCGTCGCGTAACTTCCTTGCCCTGGAAAAAGACCCCTTCCGCAACCCCGTCGGCCACACCCTCAAGGAGGGGCTGGCAAACTTGTTGGACGGCGTGCTGGGCTCGGGTGACTTCGCGGAAATGGTCGCCGATCTGGAGCCCATCGTGCGGCTTCGCGCTGTGCAGGATTTCACCCCCAGCCAGGCGGTCTCATTTGTGTTCCTCCTCAAGGGCGTGCTCCGTGAGCAGGTGAGCGGCCTCGAAGATTCGGCCATCCCGCAGATCCGAAGGCTGGAGGAGAGAATCGACCGTCTGGCGCTCGCCGCCTTCGATCTCTACATGCAGTGCCGCGAGGAGATGGTGAAGATCCAGGTCAATGCGGCGAAGCGCAGCCTGTTTGTGCCGCTGCATCTTGGGCAGAAGGGAGCAGCGCCGGATGAGGGATGAGGCATGAGGACGCTTTACGCGCTGGGTGCGGTCCTGGGGCTGGTTGTTCTCGGCCTTGTGGGCGGCAGTGTTGCCAACTTGCGCACCTTGGTGGGGATTGTCGTGCCTTACGCGGCTCTGGTTTTGTTTCTGGGTGGCTTGGCGTATCGCGTGCTTCGGTGGGCCTTCACCCCGGTGCCTTTCCGCATCCCCACAACCTGTGGCCAGGAGAGGTCGCTCACTTGGATCAAGCCGGCGCGGCTGGAGAATCCCTCCACGACGCTCGGCGTCGTCGGGCGCATGGCGCTCGAAATCCTCCTCTTTCGGTCCCTTTTCCGCAACACCAAGGCGGAGCTTCGCGCCGGCCCGCGGCTCGTTTATGGCGAACAGAAGTGGCTATGGCTGGCGGCTTTGGCATTTCACTGGTCCTTCCTGATCATCTTCCTTCGGCACCTGCGTTTCTTCATGGAGCCGGTCCCAACCTGGGTACTGAAGCTTCAGGCCCTGGGCGCTTTTTCCCAAGTCAGCACGCCGGCGCTCTATGTGACCGACGCCGTCGTGCTGGGGGCCTTGGGCTACCTGCTCTACCGGCGACTGAGCG
>JAIQGB010000126.1 GCA_020072905.1 Terriglobia bacterium
GCTTGGCTTGTCACTTGTCACCGCTTTTGGGATGTCGACGCGCCGACATGCGGATGCGGTGAGGAATGGCGAGTGGCCAAGACGCGAGCCGGTCAGCGGGGGTGTCCGATAAAGGGTGTCGCGTGGATGTAGCGGTTGGCCGCTAGTTCGTCCAGAACAAATCGTGCAACCTCGGCGGGCGAAACTCGCCTGAGCACTGTGTTCCCGACATTCGTCGCGACCTGGATTTCTTCCCGACCTGCGCCCGGGCGGAAGGGGGCAGGACGGACTATGGTCCAATCCAGATCGGTGTTTCGAATGATCGCCTCCTGCACCTCTTTATCCAGGTATTGGTTCTTCGTGAAGAGGGGATAGATGATGTGGTCATAGAGAAAGCCGCCGTGGCCTCGGGTCTCGCCGGCGCCGACCCCGGTAATCGCGATTAGACGTCGGACTCCGTGCTGGTGCATGGCCGCAACCAATATGCGCGTGGATTCTGAAAAGAGCGTTGTGGACCGGGTTGTCGAGACTCCCAGGGAGTGAATGACGCCATCCTGACCTGCAACTGCGTTGGCGATGGCCGTGCCGTCCAATGCATCCCCCCTGAGGATATGAATGCGGTCCCCGAAGGCGCTCAGTTTCTCGGGGTCGCGCACCAGGGCTGTTAGCATGCACCCTCGCAAGATCCCATCTGCGACGATGTGACGGCCGACTCGTCCCGTTGCCCCGAGAATTAGGACCCTCATATCAATAGACCTCCTGAGTTGCTAGGTTCTGACGCGCAAGAGCAGATAGACCCCGCCCAGCCCGAAGAGGATGTCCGGCGACCAAGCGGCGACGATGGGAGGAAGCTGGCTGAGGTTTCCCATGGCCTCAAAGAGGCTGGAGACCGACCAGTAGATGATCGCGATCCCGATGCTCAGGGCCACGCCGGAGAGCGCGCCCTTGGCGCCGATGGTGAGCGAGAAAGGAATCCCGATCAGGGCCACCACGAAGGCGATGAGTGGGAAGGAGAACTTGCGGTAAAACTGCACGGACAGTCGCACCACGTCGAACCCACTCTGCGCCAGTTCGTTGATATAGCGCCGCAACTCCCAGGCGCTCATCTGGGCGGAGGGTTTCACCTCTTTCTTGAAGTACTGCGGTTCCTCGCTTACTTCATCGAACTTCGCCACAGAAAAAGGCATGTAGGCCGTGACGCGGGGACCCTCCAGGTCGCGCACCCAGCCGTTCTCGAGCACCCAGCCGCGGAGGGGCGGCTCCCAGATGGCCCGGCTGGCGTAAATGCGCCGTTTCATGTGAAAGGTCTGGGGGTCGAATTCGAAGACGGACAAGTCGGCGAAAACGTCGCGGTCCGGGTCGAAGTAGCGGTAGTTATAAATGCGCGCGCCTTGCCCGAAAATCCACTGCCGGTCGGGGCGGTAGTAGGTTTGCGCGGGCTTGCCTTTGATCTGGTTGCGTAAAGCGTCCTGGCGCTGGTTGGTCTGGGGCAGGTAGTAGTCACCCAGAACATACATGGCTACGCTGAGGAGGCCCGCGGCCATCAGGATGGGGAGCGAGGCGCGGTAGACACTGATTCCCGCCGATTTCATGGCCGTGACTTGGTTGGATTTGGTGAGCAGTCCGAAGTTGATCAGCGTCGCGACCAAGATGCTCAGTGGCAACATCAGGTAGACGATCTGGGGAGTGAGGAAGCGGTAGTAGTCGAAAACCACTTTGAGCGAGATGTGATTGCGGACGATATCGCCCAGGAGTTGGAAGAAATCGAAGATCATATAGATGCCCGTGAAGGCTACCAAGAGCAGGGCAAGGTAGAAGAGCCAGCCACGGATGACGTAGAGGTCCAGAATCTGGAAGAAGCGTTCACCCGGCGCACGGGGGTCCGGGGCGATTGTCGCGGGCGAAGGTGTCACGCCTTGGGGAGTCTGGGGGCGGCGATGGCGCCACCTTCGCCAGGTATCCTCGATCCAATCCTGAATAACGTGGAGGCGCATGCGCACGCGGCGCAGGTGCAGGAGCATCAGGGCGCCCGTCGCACCGAAGGCCGCATTGGCGAGCCACAGCCCGATGGCCGGTGCGATGCGCCCTTGCTTGGCGAATCCCAGCCCGAAAGCCATAAGGATGTAGTAGACAAAGACGAGGAGGATCGTAAGGACCACCCCCACCGCCTTCCCGCGCTTGCGCGTGGAAAGGCCGAGAGGGATTCCCACAAGCACCAGGACCAACGAAGCAAAGGGCAGGGCAAAGCGGTAATGGAGTTCGACTAGGGCCGCTTGGCGCTTTGCTGGGTTGTGCGTATCTTCAAGTAATTCTTTAAGTCCCAGCGCGGGTGGCGCATGCCACTCGGTAACCGATCCCTCGCCCCGACCCACCGGGATGGGAATATCCGTGTCAGTAAATGTGGCCACGGAGTAGCGCTCGGGATGCTGCGGGTCGATTTCGTGGGTGGCGCCTTGCTCGAGGTGGAGCGTCAACCGGTGCGCGTCGCGGTCGTTGACAAGCATTCCCCGTTCCGCTAACGTTACCTTGGGCGCGTCGCGCGCGGTTGTGTCGGCGATAAAAACACCACGCCAGCGCGCGCGCGAGCCGGTAACGTCCTGCAGGTAGAGTAACAGGTTCGGAAACTGTTCCACGAAAACCCGCGGCTGGATCTCATAAGGCACTTCGCTGGTCGAGACTTCCTGCTCCATGCGGTGGAGTTTGCGGAGCGATTGCGGTCCCAGGAAAAGGCTCATCCACAGGGCCAGCCCCCATCCTGCCAGGGCCATGACCATGACCGGGCGGACGAATTGCCCCATGCCAATACCCGCCGCGCGCGCGGCGATCACTTCGCCGTCTGCCGACATGCGGCTCAAGCCGATGAGCGTGCCCACTAGCACCGCCATGGGGACAGTCAGCACCAGGATGCCCGGGACGGGAAGAATGAAGAGGGTGAGGATGCTCGCCGCTTGCAGACTGTGCCGGACCACGAGCTCCAGCAGGTGGCCCGCGGGCCGGATGAAGATCACGAAGGTAAAGACCAGCAGCCCCAGTAGGGCGTGTGAGAAGATTTCCTTGAAGATGTAACGGGTCAGAATTCGCATTGTCAGGACTTCAAAAAACCGCGCCCACTCAGCGCCTGCGTCATGCTAGCATACCGTTCCTAGAGCCGCAAAGAGACGGCCGTGGCCCAACATGCCTCCTACCTACGTAATGCTCCTCTGGCACATGCACCAGCCCTTCTACAAGGATCTGGCCGAGGACTTCTACGTCATGCCTTGGGTGCGCCTGCATGCGCTCAAGGATTACTACGGCATGGTGGCCATCCTCAGAGAGTTTCCCGGCGTGCATGTGACCTTCAACTTGGTCCCCTCGCTCCTTGCCCAGCTTGACGAATACGCCCGCGATGTCGCCCGGGAGGAGGAGTACGACATCGCCTTCCAGCCGGTAGAGAAGCTGACGACTGCGGCACGAGAGCAGCTTCTGGACTTCGCGTTTCACGTCAACCGTGACAACCTGTTGAACCGTTACCCGCGCTTCCGCGAGCTCTTTGAAAGGGCCCAGTCCGCCCGGCACCAGGAAGGGGCAGCGCGGCTTTTCACCTTTCAGGACTTCCTCGACCTTCAAGTACTGTCCCAGCTCGCTTGGTTCGATGAAATCTACCTGGCTGGCGACCCGGAGGTCCGAGCCGTGGTGAAGAAGTCGCGGGGCTACTCCGAGAGCGACAAGATTGTGCTGCGCAAGAAGGGAATCGAGATATTTAAAGTAGCACTTGAAGAGTACGCGGCAGCCTCCCAGCGGGGCCAGGTGGAAATCTCAACCTCGCCTTTTTATCATCCCATCCTGCCTTTGCTCTGCGACACGGACGTGGCGGAGGAGTCGCACCCGGGCGTGAGACTGCCCCGGCGGCGGTTCAAACATCCGGAAGATGCCCGGGCGCAATTACGCGCCTCCGTCGAACTTCACCACCGTTTCTTCGGAAGCCGCCCTCGCGGTCTCTGGCCGAGCGAGGGGAGCGTTTCCGACGAAGTGCTCAAGCTGGCCGTCCAGGAAGGATTCGAATGGACGGCGACCGACGAAGGGGTCCTCGGCCGCTCGCTGCAGATGAGCTTTTCTCGCCAAGGCGACGGCACGATGGCCGGCGGCCGCGAGCTTTATCGTCCCCATCGCTTCGTCGTCGGGGAGAATGGCATCAGCATCTTCTTCCGCGACCACCAGCTTTCCGACCTGATCGGCTTCGTGTATTCGCGCCTGGACGCGCAGGCCGCCGCCACGGACCTGCATCAGCGCATCCGCGCCGCCGGCCGGAGCACCGGGAATCGCCCGGCGGTCGTCCCCATCATCCTGGACGGCGAAAACGCCTGGGAGTTTTTCCCCGGCAATGGGCGTGAATTCCTCCGCGCCTTTTACGGCCGACTCGCCTCCGATCCCGACCTGCGCGCGGTGACAGCGAGCGAGGCCCTGGGTGTGACCGAGCAGGGCACGCTTTCGCACGTCGTGCCGGGCTCCTGGATTGACTCCAACTTCGACGTCTGGATTGGCGCCGACGAGGATAACCGCGCCTGGGATTTGCTTTCCGAGGCGCGCGACTTCTTCGCCGCCAAATCCGGCGACCCGGGGCTCGATCCGCTGAAAGTCCGCCTGGCCGAGCAGGAGCTCTGGATCGCGGAGGGCAGCGACTGGTGCTGGTGGTACGGTCCGGAGCACTCCAGCGCCCACGACGAGGAATTCGACCTGCTCTTTCGCAAGCACGTCAGCAATATCTATCACCTGCTCGGCGGCTCCCCGCCCGATGAACTGGCCGTTCCCATCAAGCGGCCGGCTGCGAAGGCTAAGGTTGTCGCCCCCGCGGGTCGCATCGCGCCGCGCGTAGACGGCCAAGTGACGAGTTACTTTGAGTGGCTGGGGGCAGGAGTCTATTCGCCGGACTACCGCTCAAGCTCGATGCATGGCGGCGCGCGATGCCTCGAGGCGCTTTACTTTGGCCACAACGAGCGGTCGGTCTATCTGCGTCTGGATCTCGTCGAGAAGTTTCTGGAAGAATATCCCCAGTTCGAAGTGCGGGTGAACGTGGATAGCGAAAGCCGGGTGCGTGTCCAGGCCCGGATCGAGCAGGGAAGGCTCGGCACCGTGCAGTTCTGGAAGCGCGATAAGCAGATCATGGTCCCGCTTGCCAGCGGCGATCAGCTTCAGGTGGCGTTCCAGCGCGTCTTCGAGCTCCGCCTCGATTATGCGCTGGCCGGGCTCGCGCCAGGACAGAAGACGAGTTTTCAGGTCTCTCTCTGGGCTGATGACCTGCCGCTCCAGATCATCCCCCCGGAAGGCTGGCTGACCCTTGACCTCACCGATGATCTGGTGAGTTGGTAGTAGAACGGAAAATCAAAAGGCAAAAGTCAAAGATCAAAAGGCAAAAATCGGTAAGCCTTGGCCCGAACCCCGAACACCGAGCCCCGAACCCCGAAACTGTCGGCGCGCAGACAAAACCTCAAGTAATACTTTACTGCCAGCGCCAAGGCGAGACTGAACAGTCAATGCCGAGGTGGCGAGGGCCAGCCGAGAAGTCAATGAGGGATCGGGTTCCCTCGCGCACGTTGCGTGGCCTCTGCCTTTATCTCGGGTTCCAGTTTGCGGTCCTCTGGGCTCAATCGTGAAACCACATTCTCAACACCCTCCACGCGCGCGATTCGTGCTAAGCCGTGAAGCGCAATGCCTCTCGCCACTGCCACGAAAGGTCCTTGCCGGGTGAGGCGAGCAAGAAAGGGTACAGCGACGGGGTCTTCAACATAGCTCAGGGACCTGGCGGCATCCAAGGCGGCTTCGGCATTCGTGAGCATAGCGGTCCTCGTCAGGCGCTCGCACACCTCCTCCAGGCGCTGTTCGTCTCGCTCACCAACGTCCAATGATAGCTCTTGTGAAAACTCGGCCTTTCCCACTCCCCCTGACTTTTTGCGAATGGTCGTCACGAGCGTTATCCCGATTCCGTAATTCCCAGCTTTGCTGAACGGATACTGCTTATTGAGCAGCAATTCCTGCCAGTACGTTTCCCCGCGGCGCAACGACAGTTCGGGGAGGCGGCTCATTCCCCCTCGCGGGGGAAGGTGGGGGGCCCTAACCGTTGATCCGTCGGGCTGGATGATTGAGAGTTCGAAGTTGCTTTCACGGTCGTATCCTAAGTCGAGGGCTACGTCCTCCGCCAGGTTGTTATGGATGGAGAAGTAGGCTGTAACAGGCTCATGCAACGTCACCGATGACCTCCGCAACCCGAATAAGACGGCCACCTCCTGTGCCCCTTGGCACCACCCCCACATTGACGGGGACAAAACAAGAGTAGCCAAGAGAATCACATAACGACCGAAACTTACGCGGAAACTGGCTCGAACGCTGGACATGGTAGCCTCCACTACGACAGAGGATGGCTGACCCTTGGCCCAACCAACGAGTTGGTCAGCAGGTAGGTTGGGAGCAAAGAAGAGTGACGAGTGACCAGTGCGGGGATTGAGCGATTGAGTGATTTAGCGATTGAGTCATTGAACTCGTAGGCGTGGCGCAGCCGGTTTCGCATTCGCGGCAGCTTCTGACTTCTGGCTTCTGAATTCCGCTCGTCACTCGTCACTATTCACTCGTCACTGCCCTTAACGTCGGCGCGCCGACAAGAATGAAAGTAACACTTTCAATTACTCATCAGGGGACCTGAATCTTTTGGCGCCGGCTGGGTCTGACCTTACCGTTCATTCCTTCCACAGCCAGCCCGGAACGACCACGTCCACGGGCTCTGCGCCGACGGGGACGGTGGTGACGAGCGCCGACCTGAGTTTGGCGAGGCGGTCGGGTTCAGCCACGAGCACGGCGAGGCTGCCCGTGCCAGCATCGGCCACCACCAGAAAGCGTTCGTCGGGCGTGAGCGCCAGCGCCCTCGGCTCCTTGCCGACCTGAGTCGAGGCGAGTACCTGACGGTTCTGCACATCAAGCGTGGTGACCGAGCCGTCGCCCGCGTTGGCGATGTAGAGGACGCTCGAATCCCGGCGGAAGACCCCCGCCACAGGAGCGCGGCCCGTGGGCAGGGTCTGCGAGACGTTGTCATGGAAGGCGTCAACGATGGTCATAATCGACGCCTGCGGCGCCAGCACGAAGACTTCGCCACCGTCGGGCTTCAGCAGCAGGGCGGTGGGCCGCGAGCCAATCTCAATGTGGGAGAGAATCTGCCGGGAGGCGGCGTCCGCAACCGTGATTTTCTCCTCGCCCGTATCGGCCACGAAGACTTTCGAACTGTCCGGCAAAATCGCGATGGGCCCGGGCGCGCGGCCGACTTCAAGTGTTCCTTGAACCTTTCGTTCCCCGACACTCACGAAGAAAATGCGGTTCTCGGCCTCGGAGATGGCGATCAGAGTCCTGCCGTCGGGCGTGAGGGCCAGGCTGGTCAGCGGGGCACCCAGGCGGAGGTGCCCAGCAACTTTACCCGCGGCGCATTCGAGGAAGGCGATTTCCCCTTCGGAAGGACTCAACGTGAACGCCTGCCGTCCGTCTGGCGTGAAGGCCAATCCGCGGGCCGCGGAACCGACCTGAAGGCTGTGAACGACGCGCAGAGCGGGGAAGCCGATGACGTCGATTCGACCAGTGTCGGAGACAACATAGAGCTCATGGCTCGCCGGCCGGGCGAGAATCCTCTCGGCGCCAGGCGCGACGGGAATCGAAGCGACAACCCGGAACCCTTCCAGCTCGACGGCGGCCACGGAATGGCTGGCGCGGCAAAGCGCGAAGGCTAGGTAAGGCTCGGGCGGTGCGGGCTTGCGGGTGCAGGCGGAGATGGTCAGGGAAACGAGGGCCAGCAGAAGGGCTGGGGTGGGGCGAGCAGCGATGATTGCCGACCGACGATTGAGGGTGGCCAAGGTCGGGTCAATCGTAAATCTTCAATCGAAAATCGGCAATGATTTCGCGGTAGTGCGGCCGACGACGGCGGCGATGGCGCTGACCTGCTCCATGAGCGCCTCGAACTGATCGGGGTAGAGCGATTGGCAGCCGTCGGAGAGCGCCCGCTCGGGCTGCGGATGAACTTCGATCATCAGGCCGTCGGCGCCCACCGCCACCGCCGCGCGCGCCAGCGGCGTCACCTTGTCGCGCTGGCCAGTGCCGTGGCTCGGGTCGACGATGATGGGCAGGTGCGAGAGCCGCTTGACAGCGGGGATGACGCTCAGGTCGAGCGTGTTGCGAGTGTGGTCGGCGAAGGTCCGCACGCCGCGCTCGCAGAGGATGACGTGGTAATTGCCCTCGGAGAGGATATACTCCGCGGCCATGAGGAATTCTTCCAGGGTCGCCGACATCCCGCGCTTGAGCAAAACGGGCTTCGAGGAGCGGCCCGCGCGTTTGAGCAGTGAGAAATTCTGCATGTTGCGGGCGCCGATCTGCAGCACGTCAGCGTATTGTTCCACCAAATCGCAATTCTCGGGGTCAATGGTCTCCGTGACAATCGCCAGCCCGAATTCGCGCCGCACTTCGGCCAGGATCTCCAGTCCGGCTTTGCCCAGACCCTGGAAACTGTACGGGGACGTGCGCGGCTTGAAGGCGCCGCCGCGAAACAATCGCGCGCCGGCCCGGCGCACGCGCTCGGCGGCGGCGAAAGCTTGCTCGCGACTCTCGATGGCGCAGGGTCCGGCGATGACGGTGAGTTCGCGCCCGCCGATGGTCACGGCGTTTTCCCCCGTGCCGACGCGGATCAGCGAGTCCTCATTCTTGACTTCGCGGCTGACCAGCTTGTAAGGCTTCGAAACCCGGATGGCCTCGGCCACGCCGGCCAGGCTCTCGAATTCGGCGGCCTCGAGCGCCCCCTGATTGCCGGTGATCCCGATGGCCGTGCGCTGCGCCCCGGGCATGGGATGGGCGCGGTAGCCCAGCGCTTCGATTTTTTCGCACACGCCGCGGATGTCGCCTTCCGTCGCCTGCGGCTTCATGACAATAAGCATGGATTCCGCCTTCGCGCCCCGCCCGACAAGTTAGCTTGCCAGTTTAATCCACCGCGGGCATCCACGCAATCGGGCCGGGTGGGGGGCCGCTGACGGAAACGGGCCCGCGAGTATACAGGGGAGTCTGGGGTCGGAGGCCGCGTCCTCTCCTAATCGTCCCGTAATCCCGTTGCGTGGAGCCTGCGCGCGGCATATTCTGGAGTGAAGGGAGTCCGGTGCAGCGGGATCGCAACGGCTTCTCGCTCGAGGGCTTGATGGCAAACCCCGCAGTCGGAAAAGCGCAGCGTTCGGAACTGGCCGAGACATTGGATCCCGTCTCCCCGCCGGTCCTTGTAGTCGCGATCCTCGCGCTGAATGTCCTCGTTTTTCTGCTCGAAAGCCTCACCGGAGGTTCAACCAATACTTTAAATTTGATCCGCTTCGGCGCGCAATACGGGCCGTCCGTGGAAGCGGGCGAATACTGGCGCTTCATCACCGCCGCGTTCCTCCACATCGGCTTTCTGCACATCTTCGTGAATGGCTTCTGCCTATGGGAACTCGGCCGGCCGCTGGAGCGTCTTTACGGGGCCGCGCAATTCGGCTTCACCTACCTGATTTCGGGGGCAGCCGGATCACTCTTCAGCTTCTTCGCCCACGAATTCATTGCGCCGCGGACAGTCTCGGCGGGAGCCTCCGGCGCGATCTTTGGCGTTGCCGGGGCGCTGGCTGTCGCCGGGCGGCGATTCGAGCATCTCGTCCCGGAGAATTTTGGGAAGATTTTCGGGGTCGGCGTGGCGCCTTTTATCGCCTTGAACCTCTATTATGGTTTCACGCATCACGGCATCGACAACTTCGCTCACCTGGGAGGAGTGATGGCGGGGCTTTTCTGTGGCCTCGTTCTCAAGCCTCAGACGCAGACCCGCCGCGAAGCCTGGATCGCCGTCTCCGGCTTCCTAATCCTGGTTCTGATCGCGTTCGGGATTCAATACCGAGCGGCACGG
>JAIQGB010000127.1 GCA_020072905.1 Terriglobia bacterium
GAGGGCAGAGGATGTGCTCGGTGATCAGGACGGATTCCCCCAGGCTTTAGAAAGAGTCAAGGAAAGGTTCAAAGCGGCTGGCTGGGAGGGTGACGGTGAGATCCGCCTCATGTGGATACCGCCGTTTGTAGGAGTCGGAGTGGAGGACACTTGGGGAGTCGGGATCTGGTTTGTAAAGCAAAGTAACAATGGCACGTCTTGGATGGCCTCACCCGTTCCATTGCCATTCCCCCGACTGCTAGAACAGAACTCCGGCAGGTAGGGTGAAACTACAGTCAAATGGTCTACCGTTCACCATAGGGTCTCCGACAGACGACGGTCAAGCTCGCGGGGTTAAGGGGGGGAGGATTGGCGAAGAGAAAAACAAGGCGACTGGTCGAGGCGGAAGAGTTCGTGCTGAAAGACTCCGGGGGAAATCGTCGTGCGGTACTAAAGATGGGAGAGCACGGCCCGATCTTCTACATGCTTGACGACGACGGCGACGTTCGCCTGACTCTGAGTGCTTCGGACCATGGGCCGTACGTGGAGTTCTTTGAACCATGCACCGAAAGCATAATAGAATTCGGCATGTCCGAAACTAATCTTCACCTCACCTGCACATACCGGCCTGACGGCATACACGCCGAGGTCAACGTCGAAGTGAATGAAGACGGAATAGGTTTTTACGATAAAGACGCCCGGCTGTTATGCTCAGTGGCCGGCAGCCATTTCAGACCTGCCGTATAGTGGGCGGCCTCAGCACGGATTCTGCGTCGCGGGCTTTTCCCCATGTCGCACCAGCCCCGACAGGGGTTGAAGATTGTGGCCCACGGCGCGAGCCGCGGGTAAAGGCCCCGCAAGGGGCGAAAGGAAAGCGCGGTTCCTGCTGATTTGTTACTGCGACCACCCCTGTTTCCCCTCCTTAACTAAGGAGGGGAGCACGCTTAATTCCCCTCCTCGTTCAGGGGGAGATTAAGGGGTGGTCGGCGGTGAGACGCCGCCGTTACAGCGCTCTACTGAATCAGCCACAGCCACAGGAAACCGAACACCAGCGTCGCCACGGTGATCGGCAAGCCCACCTGAAAATACTCGCGGAAGCTGATGGGCGCAACGTCCTTCGAGCGCTCGACGACGATGATGTTGGCGACCGAGCCGGTGATTGTCAGGTTTCCCGCGAGTGTGCTCGCCATGGCCAGCACCAGCCAACCCGTGTGCGGGTCGGCGAGGCCCGGAACGAGCGATTTCAAGAGCATGACGGCGGGCACGTTGCTGACGAGATTGGAAAGCACCGCCACGACCACGGTGAACGCAGCGGGATGATGCAGGTTCCAGTGGTTCGCGAAGCCGAGCAGGCGTCCGGTCAGGCCGGCCTTCTCCGCGCCGCCCACGATGACGAAGAGCCCGACGAAGAAGACCAGCAGGCCCCAGTCCACCTCGTCGTAGACCCTCCGTGGCTCACGCGTGCGCGTGATGAGCATGATGGCTGCGCCGAAGGCTGCCACCAGCGCCGGAGGCAGGCCCGCAAGGAATCCGGCAATTACCATCAAAACGACGACGCCCGGCTTCACCAGGCGTGAACGGTCCACCGCCTCCACGGGGTCGGGAAGGTCGGTGACCGGATCTCGCCTGCCGGCCCGCGCGCACAGAAGGTGAATCAGCAGCCAGTCGAGCAACAGACCCGCCAAGGCAATGGGACCGAGGTGCCGGAGGAAGTCGCCGTAGGAAATCCCCGAGAAGGATCCGATCAGCATGTTTTGTGGATTGCCGGTGATCGAGGCCACGCTCCCAATGTTCGAGGCCGTGGCGACAGCGAGCAGATAGGGCAAAGGCTTCACGCCCAGGCGCCGCGTGGCGGTGAGGACCAGCGGAACCATGGCCAGGCAGATGATGTCGTTGACGAAAAACGCGGAGAGGATGCCGCTCGTGAAGATCACGGTGGGCAGCAGGTGATGAGGCTTGAGCCGTGTCACGACGAGGTGCGTGATCCAGTCGAAGAAGCCGGCCAGGTGAAGGTAGGCGACGATCAGCATCATCGAAAACAGTAGGACGACGGTGCTGAAGTCGATAAAGCGCAGTGCGTCCACGGGTAGAATGATGCGGAAGGCCACCATCAGCACGGCGCCGATTATACCGGCAGCCGGCCGGTCGATCTTCATGCCCGGAAACTTGCCCAGCGCGAAGACCAGATAGCTGCCCAAAAACACGCCGTAGGCGGCGAAAATCTTCAGATCCGAAAGAGCCTGGGCGGGAACGTGCGGGATCATGGGGCGTCGGGCATGATTAAACCGGGGCCCGCCTTTCGAGTTTCACCAGGCGCGCGATGCCGGCCACGAGGGTCCCAAGAAGCATTCCCGCCAGGATGGTGAACGCCACCCAGAGGAGCAACTGGGGAAAGAACCCGAGCCACAAATACTTCACCAACGGACCCAGAGCAGGCACATCGGGCGGCACGGCGTCATAGTGCGTGCCCCAGTTGCCGCGGAAGGCGAAGAACATGATGAGGGCCACAGGCACGCGCGCGAAGTAACCGTAGGCAAGCAGGGTCTTGAACAGCGCCGGCCAGCCGCGCCGCGCCACGAGAGCCCCGACGACAAAGATCCCCCAGCCATAAAGCAGCCGTCCATAAAAGCTCTGTTCGACGCCCAGCAGTGCCGGCGCGAAGGCGAGGGCCACCAGGACGAGGGCTCCCAAAACGCTATACCAGATCGCTCTCAGAAACGACGTGGGCTGCTGATCGGTGTTTGAGAGCCGCAGGGCGAAGTAGACGCCGAACACCGGCGCGAGCCAGGTGATGCCGATGATCGAAACGCCCATCGTGCGGTTGAACCACACATCGGACCAATGCTGGCGCTCTCCCACGAGGCGTAAGATCGTTACGGCCAGCGTGATAAGTCCGGGAATCACTATGAGCCGCCCAACGGACAGGCGGCTCGGGCCGGTGGCTTCTGCCATGAGTACTCCTTTCCGGGGGGCGCGATCGACCGGCTGCTCGTCGGCATCCGCTCACGCAGCCATGGGCTTTCGGGATTTCACCTGCAACGCGATCGCCGCTGCAACACTTCCGACGAGCACGCCGACCGTCAGCGTCAATCCTACCCACCAGACGAGTTGCGGAAAGAAACCGAGCAAGAAGTATTGGGCGAGGGGGCTCATCCTCGTGGTGGGGAAGGCCAAGGCGCTGTAGTGCGATTCCCACGCCCCCAGCGTCGCCAGTAGCATGACAATGGCGACGGGAATCCGCGCCAGATAGGCATAGGCAATAAGGACCTTGTAAAGGCCTCTCCAGCCGTAGCGCGGGAGCATCCCACCCAGCGCCGCCGTGCCCCACATCACGACCAGGCCGTGGAGGCTCTGGAAAGCATACTGGAACATCAGGAAGCCGGCAGCCAGAATCGCGAATCCCAGCGCGGCGTAGCCGATTGCGCGCCCAGGACGCTCGGGAGCTTCACCCAATTTGGCGAGTCGAAGTGCGAAATACACGCCGAAGACCGGGATCAGCCAGACGATGCCCACGATCGCGCCCCCGCCACCCGGCGTGGGATTGAACAACGTTCGTGACCAGTGCAGGAGTTCGCCCGTCACGCGCAGCAAAGTGACCGCGAGGGTGGCGACGGCGGGAACGAGGACGAGTTTTGTGATCGAGATTTTTCCGCTCACGGGAATTCTTGAAGATGCCGTGCGGGCCTTCCAGAGCCCCGGCCGTTAATCCGGCTGGTCCGCCGATGGGGGCGGCGGCTCCCAAAGAGGGGGCTTCTTCCTCCTCGGCAACGCGACGGCGATGGCTCCGAGCAACGAGCCGACAATCACTGTGTAGCCGATCCAGAAAATCAACTGAGGGAGAATGCCGGCGTAGAGATACTCTGCCCCCAGGGTCGTTGATCCGGCGTATCCCGTCGGCAGCGCGTCGTAGTGCGTCCCCCAATTGCCACTCAGGGCCAGGTAAATGACCACAGCGACGGGAATTCGCGCCGCGTAGCCATAAGCGAGGAGAACCCTGCCCAGGGCAGGCCAGCCCCAAACGGGCAGCATCGCGGCGACCGCCATGATCAGATATCCGCCGGCCAACCGCGCGCTGAGCGAGAGCGGCGGCGAGAAGGCCAGTCTGGCGCCGAGATAGAAGACCACTGCTCCCAGCACCGGGAGTCCAAAGCTGCGGCTCACGCGGAACGGAGTTGTTTCCTCCTTGGCGAGCTTGAGAGCGAAGTACGGCCCAAAGATCAGGGGCAGCCAGGTGATCCCCACCAGCGCGCCGCCGCCTCCCGCCTCGCGCCCAAAAAGAATTGGCGGCCACCGCTGCAATTCGCCGACCAAGCGCAGAATCGTCACGGCCAGCGTGATGAGACTGGGAACCAGGATGAGTCCGAGGACTCTGGTCCGAGTGCCTACACATTTCGGGATTCTAGCCGATTTGACCCGCCATGGCTACAAAGGTTAAGGCGAACTGGGAGCTGCCGGCCCGGGTCTCTGGGGCGAGTGCCGACCCATCCGCAGGCCGGGGCGAACCCAAAGGGCAAAAAAGTTTTTGTTGCTGGCAGTTCGATATCTATCGTGCTAGACTCCAATCTCAATTGAAGGGCTTTTCCTGTTTTCAGTTCGGGACTCACAGAGCCCTGGATGAGCGATTTGCCCATCATCCGGAGGGAATGTCCCGCAGCCAGTGATGGCCGTGTTCAGCGCTCGGGAGCAGGCGACCAGGCTCCCGATCCAGTACTCTGCCAGTTTCCTTAAGCTGCGATTTAACGAACCGACCCCGGTAAGCAAGACCAAAAACTTCTCGGCGTCGCCGAGACCAAGGGCAGGCTGGCCATGAAAGTCTTGCTGGTATATCCCGAATTCCCCGACACGTTTTGGAGTTTCAAGCACGCTTTGCCGTTCCAGGGAAAGCGCTCGGCTTATCCTCCTCTCGGCCTGCTGACGGTCTCCGCGCTGCTGCCCTCGAGCTGGCCGAAACGCCTGGTGGATCTGAACGTCCGATCGCTCAAGGATTCCGACCTGGCCTGGGCGGACGTGGTGTTCTTCAGCGGCATGATGGTGCAGGGACCCTCGATGAAGGCGCAGATTGCGCGCGCCAAGCAGCGCGGTCTGCGCACGATCGTGGGGGGGCCGATTGCCAGCGCTCAGGATCCGGCGATCGCGGAAGCCGACCACGTGGTGGAAGGCGAGGCGGAAGAGATGATCCCCGGGCTCGTCGCGGACCTCGAGCGCGGCGAGGTGAAGCCGCATTACGTGCGGAGTGAGCTTCCCGATCTCAAGCGGGTGCCGCTGCCGGACCTGCATCTGGCGAGCCTCCGCCGTTACAGCGCCATGGCCGTGCAATTCTCGCGCGGCTGCCCGTTCACCTGTGAGTTCTGCGACATCATCGAGATTTACGGCCGCCGCCCGCGCACCAAGGCGCCGGAGCAAATCCTGGCGGAGTTCGACCAGCTCTACCGATTTGGCTGGCGTGGGCCGGTCTTCCTGGTGGACGACAACTTCATCGGCAACAAGAAATGCGTCAAGCTGCTCTTGCCGCGGCTCGTCGAATGGATGCGCGACCACAAGTTCCCGTTTTCGCTCTTCACGGAGGCCTCACTCAACCTGGCGGAAGACCCGGAACTGCTGCGCATGATGCGCGAGGCGCACTTTACGCGCGTTTTCCTGGGCATCGAGACCCCGGTGGCCGAGAGCCTGAAAGAGACCACCAAGTTCCAGAACCTGCGCATGGATTTGCTCGAGAGCGTGCGGCTGATCCAGGCGCACGGCATCGAGGTGATGGCAGGCTTCATCGTGGGTTTTGACAGCGACCCACCGGACGTCTTCCAGCGGCAGATTCAATTCATCCGTGAAGCGGCGATTCCGCTTTCCATGGTGGGCCTGCTGACGGCCCTGCCCAATACCCAACTGTGGCGGCGGCTGAAAGCCGAGGGCCGGCTGATCAAGCAGAGTCTGGGCAGCAATACGCTGCTCGATCTGAACTTCATCCCCAAGATGGATGCCGAGGAGCTGCTGGCGGGTTATCGCCGCATCATGCAGACCATTTACAGCCCGCGCGAGTATTTCGAACGCGCCTCGGCCTTCCTCTCGCAACTGGGTGAGGCGGCCCGTGCCCCCATTGTCTTCTCGGACATGATGGCGGTCGTCCGCTCGCTCTGGCGGCAGGGGTTACGCAGCAATTACCGCAAGGAGTACTGGAAGTTTCTGGCGCAGACCCTCCAGCAGCATCGCCAGCATCTCGGCAAGGCGATCACTCTGGCCATCATGGGCCACCACTTCTTCGAGCTGACCGCCAGCGACATGGAGAACTGACGCCGGTACCCACGGGCGCTCGATTCATCACTCGGACAATGGAGTTCCCGCAGGCTGGCGCAGACCCCGGGTTTTTGGGGTCTGCGATCTCGCGCAGCGACATGCTTGTGACTGACCCCGACGGGCGTGTGTATTCTGCCTTGAGGCAGATCGCGAACATCAAAAGACGATCTCTGCGCCAGCCCCCGTTACAGACGCGCTACCCGCTAGATGACCTTTCTTGGAAGTCATACTCAACGCCCGTCATCCTGCGAGAGCAGGAACGTAGTTATTACGCTCAGACCACTGGGCGGGAATGACGCGATAGGCATGCAACGCTTCGATGACGTCCCCGCCCACCGACTGTTCCTGATCGTTGAGAAACGCGTAAGCTTCGCCCTCTTGTGCCGAATCCGCGGCACGCGCCGAGCGCGTATCACTCAAGGTCCAGAGATAAGCGGAGATGTTGTCCTTCTTGGGGGCGGCAATGGCCTGCAGAAGCCGCTCAGGGCGCGTCCGTGACTTTGGAACTACGAAATCCAAGCCATGATCGTAGCCGCTTTTGCCCGCGAGCTTCACCCGGGCAGTGTAACGAATATCATGGCTGTCGAGGAAAGCCCGCACGTCTTCAAAGAAGAAACTCGCAACTCGAGGCTGGGCCATCACAAACATGTCATTGACTGTGAGCATGGCCTGAACCAGAGAATGCAGCCGCTGCCCAAGATTCTTGGGCGAGGCCTCGACAATCAACTGGTTGTTTTCTACACGCACGCCCAAGCCGTTGAGCACACTGTCCAAGACCGTCTTCCTTTTGGGGGTTTCTATTTCAAGCCCGCTCGTTCTCAGGTCAGAAAGGATATACCCATCGTCGGATAGAACGATGTTCCCATTCTGGCGTTTGGCATAAACCTGAATGTGGTCGTTGTGGCGGTCGAGGAACGGGCTGGTCAACTCGCAGGCTCCCCCCACCTCTTGTACGGACAGCCCTTGGCGAAGCCAATCCACATAGGAGTCAATCAGCTTTTGGCACTCATCTCGGTTCATGCAATGACCCCCTGAACTGGAGGAGGCGATTCAATGTTGCAGAAGGCGCAGAAGTCGTGAAATGTCTTCCCCGGATCACTCAGCTGAGAGAACCTCCTGGGATCTGCGGGATACGCCCACTTGTCATCGTAACCCTCCTTGAACAAGTGAAGGTGGGTGCCCGAAAGCCGTGTACCATCCGGATTCGTATGGGGGGCTCCGTATACACAGAGTCGGACAAGAATGACGGCAACGCGAACCCTATTTTGGAATCTCAGCTTTGACAGCCGGAGGGTTCCTCGCCAAACGTCGAGCAAGAATCTCTCTCGATCACCGGAATCAGCGAGTTCGTAAGTGTCGTCTGCCCCTGGCGGAATCGTGATTGTCGCCGGAGGGCGGATGAAGTGTTTCAGCATTTGCATGAACCGGTCGGCCTCGACCTGGGTCAGCATGGCTAAGGAGTTCCCCCCTTGGTGCTGAGAGGAGCATAGCATTTGCCTCCCCGCGCGTGTTAGGACTTTCTTCCCGGGCGGCTTTCAATCTTGATTCGCTACGCCAGGGGAATTGCCTCGTGGATTGCGGTATGCGGTGATGCAGACCTGCTCTGACGGGCCGCGAGCTTTCCAAGGGCGGGTTTGCGCGCGCGGCCATCTGTAGTAGCGGCCCCGAAGCGTCGGGGCAGGCTGTCTCGCCGTCGCCCGGCGCCGCGCTCTTTCCCCTCAGCGCTCCCGTTCCAGCAGAGAATAGAGCACCGGCATCACGAGCAGGGTGATGAACATCGAGACCAAGAGGCCTCCGATGACCGCCAGCGCCAAAGGCTTCTGTAACTCCGCCCCCGCGCCGAGTCCGAGGGCGAGCGGGAGCAAACCGAAGAGCGTGCAAAGCGTCGTCATGAGGATTGGCCGCACGCGGATTTTGCCCGCCTCCACCAGGGCTTCGCCGAGCGGCAGCCCTTTTTCCTCCCAGAGTTTGTGAACGTAATCGAAAAGGATGATGCCGTTCTTGACCACCAGCCCCACCATCAGAATGATGCCCATGAACGACGAAACGTTGAGCGCCGTGCCCGTCGCCCAGAGCATGGCGAAGACGCCCACCAGCGACAGTGGCGCGGCGGTCATGATGATGAGTGCCGGCCGGAAGGCACGGAACTGAATCACCAGCACGACGAACACTGCGGCAAGGGCCAGACCCAATACCGAGAGGAGATCGCGGAAGGATTCCTGCTGGCTCTCATAGAGCCCGCCGATTTCGTAGCGTGTGCCAACGGGGAAGCGCACCGAATCGAGGGCGCGCCGCACGTCGCCGACCGCGCTGCCCAATCCGCGTCCTTCGATGCGCGCCGTCAAGTCCACCATCAGCCTCTGATTCTCTCGCAGCAACTGATTTTCGCCGCGCACCTGCTCGATTTGGGCTATCGAGGTGAGTGGAACAATCTGTCGGGACGGCGTCACGATGGGAAACTGGCGGACGGCATCGAAGTTGTAGCGGAACGAATCCGGAAAGCGCACGCGGATGCCCACCGTGCGGTCGGTCTGGCGCAACTCGGTGCTCGTTGACCCGAGCAAGCCGGCGCTCACTTGCTGGGAGACCTGCTCGACGGTCATCCCGACCCGCCCGGCCTCAACCGGGTCCACGTGAACAACCATTTCGGGATTGCCCTTCTGAATGGCCGCGAAGTCCACCAAGCCCGGGATCTGGCGCAATTTCCGCGTAATTTCGTCCGCCAGCCTCTCCAACTCGGCCATATCGCTGCCGAAGATCTTGACCTCCACGGGCTCGGGATTGCCTTCCATATCGCCGATCATGTCTTGCAGGACCTGAACGAACTCGATGCGCACGCCGGGGACGTTGGTGAGGATTCGCTGGCGAAGGTCGTCCATGACCTCGTAGATGCCTCGCCGGCGCTCGGAGCGCGGCTTCAGCTTGGCGACGACTTCGCCGACGTTCTGCTCGGTGGCGAACGGACCCATTTCGGCGCCGGTGCGGCGGAGGGAGGATTCGATCTCGGGAGTTTGGATCACCTGCTGCTCGATGAGCCGGTCGAGGTGATCGGTCTCGGCGAGCGAAGTGCCGGGCGGCGTCCAGTTATCGAGGACGAATCCGCCTTCGTCCATTTCCGGCAGGAATCCCGTTTCCAGCCGGGTGTAGAGAAAGACGGCGGTGGCGACGGAGAGCGCCGTGGCCGCGGCTAGCACGGCGCGGCGCCGCAGCGACCAGCGCACGGCGTTTTCGTACCAGCGATGCACAGGCTCGATGAAACGCGAAGAGGCCGGCCGGTAGCGCTCGCGGGAGAGGAAGCGCTCGGAGAGCAGCGGAATGAGCGTCACGGCGAAAAGCAGCGAGAGCAGCACGGAGGCGGCGAGCGTGAGGCAGAGGGCGCGAAAGAATTCGCCCACCACACCCTGGAGCAAGCTGAGCGGCGCAAAGACCACGACGGTGGTGGCGGTTGAGCCGATGACCGCGCCGAGCAGTTCGTGGGTGCCTCTTTCCGCGGCTTCTCTGGCGGTTTCGCCGAGGCCAAGGTGGCGATAGATGTTCTCGATGATGACCACCGCGTCGTCAATAATCAGCCCGATGGCGATGGCCAGCCCGCCGAGCGACATCAGATTGAGCGAGCCGCCGAAGAGACTTAAGAAAAAGAAAGTGCTGATCACGGTAATGGGCAGCGTTGCAGCGGCGATAAGCGTCGTGCGCCCTTCGCGGAGGAAGAAGAAGAGAATCAGCACGGCGAGGAGGCAGCCGATGAGCACGGCGTCGCGAATGCTGGCCACGGCCTCGCGCACAAAGCCCGCGATGTCGTAAACCACGGAGAGGTGCAGGGTCTGGGGAATGGCCGTGCCGAGGTTGCGCGCGGCTTCCTTGACCTGGTCGGCCACCTCGAGGATGTTCCCGCCAATCTGCCGCGAGATGCTGAGCAGCGTCCCCATCCGGCCGTTGCCATAAACCAGGATACGCGGGTCCTCGAAGCCGAATTGAACTTCGGCGATGTCGCGCAACCGCACCGGCGTGTTGTTCTCGACGGCGACAACGGTCTTGCGAATGTCGTCGAGGTCGCGGAACTGGCCGGTGGCAAGCACGAGGTACCGCGAGTAGTCCTTGTCGAGCCGCCCCACCGACGTGATGGCGTTGGTGGCCTGCAACCGGTCGGCGACGTCCACGAGCGAGAGGCGGTGCGCGAGCAGCTTCTGCGGGTCAACGAGGATCGAGACTTCGCGAACGTCACTCGCTTGGACTTCCACCTGGGCGACACCGGGCACACGGCTGAAAATGGGCCGGAGATCGTAATAGGCGTAGTCGCGTAGGTCGGAGCCGGGTACGTTGCCGCTCAGCACCATCATCAAGATGGGCCAGGAGCTCGGCGTAATCCGCTCGATGGAGACTTCCGTCGCAGGCGGCAGGTCGTTCCTCACCTCGCCCACTTGTGCCTGCATCAATTGCAGGGCGTACTGCATGTCCATATCCGGGTTGAAGAGCACGGCAATTTCCGTCGCGCCCCGGATGGTCTTGGAGCGCACGCGGCGCGCGCCCAGGACCGTGCGCGCGGCTTCTTCCAGCGGCTTCGTCACGGTGAGCAGCATCTGTTGTGGCGAGAGGTCGCCCGAGTGGGCCAGGATGACGATGCGGGGGAAAGTCAGTTCGGGATAAATGTTACTGGGCAGGCGGAAGGCGGCGACCGCTCCGGCCAGGACCAGCAAGCCGGTGAGAAGATACACGGCGCGGCTGTTCCGCCGGCAAAACCCCACCACATTCATGGCTGGACCTTGACCCGGGCGCGGTCGGCGAGCCCGTAGCCGCCCGTGAGCACGATCGTCTCGCCCTCGCGGAGGCCGGAGAGAATCTCCACACGCTGGTTCGTCTCCAGGCCCAGCTGGACAGAAGCCGCCTCGGCCGTGTCCCCTTGGAGGCGAAAGACGCGCGGCTGCCCTTTTTCGTCGCGGTAGACGGCCTGGCTCGGCACCACGAGCGCGTTGGCGTGAGTCTCGACGGCGAGCTGCGCGGTGAGGAACATCCCGAGGCGTAACAACCCGCCGGGATTCTCCAGCCGGATTCGAACCAGTCCGATATTGGTGGCGGGATCGACGGCGGATGAGACCGCTACAACGCGCCCCTCAAAAGATTTTCCCGGCGCGGCTTCGGTGGTTACCGGCAAGGTCTCGCCGACGTGAATCCTGCCCAGGAATGCGGCGGGAACGTTCCCATAGAGCTCGACGCGGTCGAGGTTCGCGACTTCAGCGATGGGCTGCGCCGCCGTCCCATCCACCTGCTCGCCGTCGCTGACGAACCGCTTCACCACCGTGCCGGTGAGCGGCGAGTGCACCTCGGTGCGAGCAATCTGCAGCCGGCCCAGCGCGAGCTGTGCTTCCACCTGGCGCAGCGACGCCTGCTGAACGCTCACCTGCGTCCGCGCGTCTTCGAGGTCCTTGCGGGCGGCGATGCCGCGCTTGAACAGGTCTTCGTTGCGGTCGCGGTTGAGCTGGGCGTTTTCGAGATTCGCTTTCGCCTGCTCGACGCCCCCCCTCCGCCTGCTGCAACTGGTCGCGGTAGGGGCGATCCTCGATTTCGGCGATGATCTGCCCTTCACCGACGCGGTCACCCTCAGCCACCTTGAGACGCGCGATGCGGCCGGCGACGAGCGAGCTGACTTTGACGTCCTGGTTGGGCAGCGCCGCGACGGTGCCCGTCACCGTCACCGTGTCGCTGACCGCGCCTCGCTCGACGCGCGTGACCGTCACCTCCGCCACCGCGTTTACGTCCGCCGACGTATCATCTTCCGAGGCGGGCTGGCGCGAGCAGGCGAACGTCAGCGCCGTAAGGACGAGCACCATCGAGACGCACTCGGCGCGTGTCTTCATCTAGTCGAGAGGAGCCCCCACCGCCAGCTCCAGATTCGCAAAAGCCGTCTGGAATCCCAAAAGGCTCTGCTGATAAGTCCTCTCTACCCCCTGGACGTTCCTTTGCGCGTCGATGACGGCGAGGATGTTGGCTTTGCCCGCGTGATAGCTCTCGGCCGCCATTTCCTCCAGGCGGCGCGCGGCCGGCAGGAGGGTGTCATGGTAGATCTCGACCTGACTCCGCTCGGCCGACCATGCAAAGAACGCCGTCTCCACCTCGCCCGCCACCGCTCGCCGTGTGGCCGCAATCTGCGCTGCGATAACCCGCTGACTGGCGAGCGACTGTGCGATTTCGCCTTGATTGCGATAGAAAAGTGGCACGATCAGCGAAATCTGGCTTCTCGGGCCCACCTGGAAATCGTGCGGAGCGTTGAAGTCCGTCCCAAACTCGAGGCTCAGATCCGGAAGGCGCTGCGACCGGGCCAGGTGCAGTCGGCTTTCTTCGACCTTCTCTTCCTGCCCCAGCCGCTGCAACCCGGAGTTGGATGCGTAGGCGCGCTCGACAAGGTCCGGAAGCTTCGCCTCGGGCAACGGGTCCTGGAGCGTTCCCGTCAGTTCCCACGACGTCGTTGCCGGCTCGTTCAGGAGCGCGTTGAGCCGGCTCAATGAAACCTTTTCGCGCTGGCGTGCCACCTGAGAATCGGCCCGGGCCTGGGCGAGCTGGAGGTCGGCCTGAATCACCTCGAGCTGGGGCGCGGCGCCGGCCTCAAAGCGGTCCTGCGCGATCTGCTTGAGCCGTTCCGCGAGGTGCACAAGCTCGTCAAGCCGCGCCGTCTCGGCCCGCGCGAAGGCGAGTTCGTAATACGCCTGCCGGGCCATCTGCCGCAACTGGCGCGCCAGCGCTGCGATATCAATCTCCGTCAACCCGCTCTCCTCCTGAGCAACCTCCAGGCGCCGGCGACGCTTGCCTCCCGTTTCGATCGGCTGATCGACGAAGAATCCCTCGTGCGGCTCATCGCGCAGAGCCGTAAAGCTGAAGGTGGGATTGGGCCGTTGTCCGGCAATGCGTATTCCCGCCGACGCCACCGCGCGACGCTGTCGGGCGGCGGCCAGATCCAGGTTCTGTTTCTCCGCGAGGTCGAACGCGGCCTGGAGCGTGAGGCGTTGAGCGTGATCCACTCGCGCGGGCTGTTGAGCGCTTGCCGCGCCGGCTTCACAGGCGAGTACAAAGAGGATGGCGAGCGACGTCTTTATCTTGGTTCTCCCCTGGTCTCGAGACGAGCCCTTCTTGAGCCCACCGGCACTTTGTGGGCGCGAACATCATAACTCAGTTTTTGGCTCGCGGCCCGAACAGTCATCGCCCTCCACCCCCTGTAGGGGCGGGGCTTGCCCCGCCCTCGCCGGCTTGCTGTAGCGGGTAGCGCAGCTTCCATTCTCCGAAGCTGCGGCTTTTCCACGTCATGCAAGGAAATGGAACTGCCGCAACACTGGCAGGGCGAATGTTGCGCTACTTGCTACTCGCTAGGATCTGTTTTTGAGTCGTGCTCGGTTAGAATATCCCTGACGCGGGCAATTGCCGCGCGTGTCCGGGCCTTTCCCCCAGTGCTTATCTCCGCATCAGCGTGAGTGCTGATTGATACTAATTCTCCAGGATGAGTTTCCGTCTCTCGGCAGGCAAATTGCATTAGCCGTCCTAATCCAATGAAATTTCCGTAGGCGTGACTAAGATATGTGTGATTGCGATAAAGAGCTGTCAAGTGAAGCAAGGTGCAGCGGTGGTCATATTTGAAGGACAGATGCGAGAGACAGGGAAAACTCATGTAGGCCGCATCCAGGCCTGGCGAAAAAACTGAGATTTCATATGAAGAACTTTTCGGCGCAGGATTCGCAACCTCGTTCTTGAGTCGAGTCAAAACGTGCTGAAGCTGGGGAACCGGCGCTCCGGATTCTGCACTTCGCCAAGCTACTAGGCGCTCAATATAGGAATCATGGCGATTCTTGCACGCGGTCTTTATTGC
>JAIQGB010000128.1 GCA_020072905.1 Terriglobia bacterium
GTTGTGGCATATCACCCTCCACATATATGGCTAAGCAGATGGTGTGCCAATTCCCCGGCCGAAGATGGGGAAAGATCCGTCGCCGCTCGCGTTTCAGGGCGACCCTGCCGCCGGGGGGTTGACCCTCAGAGCATTCTACGAACCTCCCCGCCCGGTTTCTGTGCCTGATTCCGGGCCATCGCCGCCGGGGCTTTCAAGCGCGTTCGCCTCTTGCGTAGTCAGGCCGGGTGAAGTATTCTGCGCGCTCTTTGTGAGTCCCTGACCGAAAGTGAGTCCTATGAGCGAAGCCACGGACAGTGCCCACGGGGCGACCGGAAGCCCGCAGCCTCAGCTTCAGCGCAAGCTGGGAATCCTGAACGCCACGTCGATCAACATGTCAAACATGATCGGCATCGGACCGTTCATCACGGTCCCGCCGATCCTGGCGACGCTGGGCGGGCCGCAGGCGCTGCTCGCCTGGTTCGCGGGGGCGATTATCGCCATTGCCGACGGACTGGTGGTTTCCGAACTCGGCGCAGCACTACCCAGCTCGGGCGGTGCCTATGTTTTCCTCCGCGACTGTTACGGCCGCGAGCGCTGGGGCAAGCTCATGGCCTGGATGTTCATCTGGCAGTTTCTTTTCAGCGGCACGCTGGAAATCGCCTCGGGCAGCATCGGCATGGTGCAGTACCTCTCCTACATCTGGAAAGGCCTGGCCGTGCATCCCTGGGGCATCAAGTTCATGGCGGCGGGCATCTCGGCCATCGTCATGCTTTCCCTCTATCGCAAGATCCAGGACATCGCGCGGCTGATGCTCATCCTCTGGATTACCACGCTCGCCACGACGGGATGGGTCATCATCAGCGGCCTCGTCAAGATGAACACGCACCTGGCGTTTGATTTCCCACCGGGAGCCTTCGATTTGAATTGGGCTTTCTTGGTGGGTCTCGGCAACGGGACGATTCTGGTGATCTACAACTATCTTGGCTACAACCAAGTCTGCTACCTGGGCGGCGAGGTGAAAAAGCCCGGGCGGACAATTCCTTACGCGGTCATCCTCTCGATTCTCGGCGTGACGGTCATCGACTTCCTTCTGTCGTTCAGCTTCGTTTGCGTGGTGCCGTGGCGGGAGATGGTGAAGGAAGGCTCGGCGGCCTACAGCGCTGTCGCTTCGGTATTCATGGGTCAGATTTATGGCGAGTGGGCGGCCATCGCAATATCGGTGTTGATCCTGTTCACGGCGTTTGCGTCGGTCTTTGCCCTGATGCTCGGCTATTCGCGCGTGCCTTACGCCGCGGCGCTCGATGGGGCGTTTTTCCGCTGGTTCGGTGTGTTGCATCCCCAGGGCGAATTTCCGCACCGCTCGCTGGCGCTGATTGGCGTGCTGTGTATCATCGCCAGCTTTTTCGGGCTGGTGCAGATCATTACTGGCCTCATTCTGGCGCGCATTCTGGTCGTATTCATCGGACAAATCATCGGCCTCTTCATTCTGCGCAAGTATCGCCACGAAGTGGTGCTCCCCTTCAAGATGTGGCTCTATCCCGTGCCCGCCATCCTGGCCATGATTGGCTGGCTCTATGCGTTTGCCAGCCCGGCCGGAGCTCCGGGCGGCTGGAAGTTCATGATTTACGCCTTCGGAACCATTGCCGCGGGCTTGGTGGCCTATTTCCTGCTGGCCTGGAAGAAACGCGACTGGCCCTTTGCCTCGCGTGCGCCCTCACGAAGGGGCTAGCGCCCTTCCAACGTATTGGGCCAATCCTCGATAGTCGGCAGCATCCGGAGGAGGTTGGTGGACAGACCCGAATGCACGGCCCCAACTCCTTGGAACGGCGCTGGCCTGAATGCCTTCCGCGAGCGGCGCTGGACGATGGGGGCTCGGGCGTCCCGCCGAATTCGAAAAAAGCCAGTTGCACGTACAGTTATCGCCGTGTAGAATACAAACAGTCTCTGGGATGGCGCCGCGCCTTGCCGCCTGTGCAGTTCTCCACCAACGCCCGAAGCACGCGTCTCTCGCGAGCCTGGGAAGCCAGACCTAGGGCCAATCTTCGTGGATGAAAGGTTAAGAATATGGGACAGAGTCCGTTTGCCAAGAAGGGCCTCTTCCCGCAGGCGCGAACCAACCGGCGGCGCAGCTCGCGCATCGACTATAAAATCCCCGTCGTTCTCTCCGGGCGTGATGCCGCCGGGGAGAAGTTCCGCGAAGAAACCGAAACCCTAATCGTCAGTCTCCACGGGGCCAAGGTTCGCACCAGCCGCCAGGTGCTGGTGGGAATGATGGTGACGGTGGAGAGCGTCCGCACAGGGCAGGGCGGGAAAGCGATCTGCGTGCAAGTGTCTGATGCGCCACCTGCCGAAGCGACTCACGATATTGGGCTGCAACTCGTCCATCCCGGGAACATCTGGGGAGTGGAGAACCCGCCAGCCGATTGGGAGATGGTGGCAGCCGAACTCGGCGGGGGAAGGGTCCCTGTGCCGGCCCCGGCGGGTGCCTCGGCGGCAGCGCCGTGGACGCCGGTAGGGCCGTCCCCTCCCCCGCCCCGTGCGGCGGAAGTACCACCGGAACTCCTGACTTCGCAACTCGCCGGCCTGGAGAAACGTGCCGCCGATATCGTCGACGGCGCCGCGCAGACCCTTCGGAGTCGAGCGGACGAAATTGCCAGTGAAGTGCAGCGCGTTTTTCACCAGCAGCTTGAGGTGATGGTGAAAGGGGCTCAGGAACGGGCCAGCCAAGACATGGAACAGACCTATGCCCAGTTGGAGTCGGCCGTCGAGATCCTCCGGGGCGAGGCGTTGGCGGAGATCGGCCGCGTGGCCGTGCAGGATTTCGAGAACAAGTTGGGAGCACTAGTGTCAAGCGTCGAGAACGAGTTGAATAGCCGTGCGGAGAAAGCCGCGACCGACCTGCGGGCAGCCCTGGAGACTTTCCGCTCGGAGGCGATGGGCGATGTTGCTCGGGAGGCCGTGACAAACATCGAACAGCGTGTTGCGGAACTGTCGAGCGAGAATGAAAAGCGCATCGCCCAGAGAATCGATCAGGCGTTTGCAGAACTGGAAACCGCTCTGCTGACGTTCCGCTCCGGCCTCGGCGATGAACTGGCGGCGCGCCAGCAACAGGTTTTGCAATCGACCGAGCAAGCACTCCGCGCGCGCGTGGCCGCCATGCTTTCCACCGTCCTTACTCCCGCGGGGGAGGCTCCCGCCACCCCGCAACCGGATCCTGCCGCGAAAAAATAGCCAAGCCGGCGATTTCTTCGAGGCACGGCATTTTCGTCTGCCGGCGCCGAGGCTCGGCCCAGGCGCATCCCGCAGGTCCGCGCACGCATCAGGTCTGATATAATGAGCGATTGTGGGGAAAAGGGTCATTCGCCTCTCGTGCGGATCGTGAGAGGGTTTCCGCGCCGACGAGGGTGATGCTTCTGGACCGGCTTCGCGTGCACCCTTCCGACCTCCGGGCCGCTTGCAGCGGCATCCTCTGCGGCCGACACTCCCGGCCATGACTTAGGTCGTAGGGAGGGCGCGAGCCCCGCCTTATCCTGTTATTGAGAAGGGTTTTTCGAGGGTTCTTATGGCAACCACTCATATCGCTGCTCGCGAATCGGAAGCTCCTGTCGAGCCGCAGCGCGTCGTCAACGACCTTAGCATCCAGGTGGCGACTGTCAACGGCTCGGGCAGCCAGACCGCCAACACTGTTCTCTTACGCGCCATCTTTCAAATGGGAATTCCTGTCTCCGGCAAGAATCTGTTTCCCTCCAACATCGCCGGCCTGCCGACCTGGTTCACGATTCGCGCTTCGAAGCAGGGCTACATTGCGCGCCGGAAGGAGATTGATTTCCTGGTGGCCATGAATCCGGAAACAGCGGACGAGGACGTGCGCGACCTGCGGCCGGGCTCCGCGGTGGTTTACGACGAACGCCTGAACCTGAATCGGCTCCGCCACGATCTGACGTTCTACCCGGTGCCGTTTGACAAGCTCGTGGCGCCTGTCTGCCCGGACGCCAAGCTCCGGAAGCTCGTGCGCAACATGATTTACGACGGAGTTCTGGCCAAACTCCTGGGGATCGAGATGGAGGAGGTCCACAAGGCCCTGCAGAAGCAGTTCCGCAAGAAGGCCAAAGCTGCGGAGCTCAACTGGAACGCGGCCCAAGCCGGCTACGAGTTTGCAGAGAAGAACCTACCCAAGGCCGACCCCTTTCACCTGACGCGCATGGACGCGACGCGCGGCAAGATCATTATCGACGGCAATGCGGCCGCGGCCCTGGGTGCGCTGTTCGCGGGCGTCACCGTGGTCACCTGGTATCCCATCACGCCTTCTTCTTCTCTCTGCGAAACGCTCATTGATTTGATGAAGCGCTACCGCATCGATCCCGAGACCAAGAAGGCGACCTTCGCCATCGTGCAGGCCGAAGACGAACTGGCGGCGATTGGCATGGTGCTGGGCGCGGGGTGGGCCGGTGCTCGCGCCATGACCTCGACCTCCGGACCGGGCATCTCGCTGATGTCGGAATTTGTGGGCCTGGGTTATTACGCGGAAATTCCCGCCGTGATTTTTGATATTCAGCGCGTCGGGCCCTCGACGGGCCTGCCGACCAGGACGGCGCAGGGGGACGTCCTCTCCACTGCCTTCCTTTCGCACGGCGACACCAAACACCCGATGTTGTTCCCCTGTTCAGTGGAAGAGTGCTATTCGATGGCCATTGAGGCATTTGACCTGGCGGAAGGGCTTCAGACACCGGTCTTCGTGATGAGCGATCTCGACCTGGGGATGAACAACTGGATGGCCGACCCGTTCCCGTACCCGGGAAAGCCCATGGCGCGCGGGAAAGTTTTGAGCAAGGAGGATCTCGAACGCCTGGGCCATTTCGAACGATATCGCGACGCGGACGGCGACGGTGTCGGCTACCGCACTCTGCCCGGAACCGACCACCCGGCCGCGGGCTACTTCACCCGGGGCAGCGGCCACGACGAGAGGGCTCATTACACCGAGCGGCCCACGGACTATGTGAGCAACATGGACCGCCTGGCGCACAAGTTTGAGACGGCGCGCCACCGTGTTCCCAGCCCTGTGATCCGCGAGGCTGCTGGGCACGAGGTGGGGATCATCGCTTACGGAACCAGCCACTGGGCGATTGTCGAATCCCTTGACCAGCTTCAGCAGGAACACGATATCGACGCGAGCTACTGCCGCGTGCGCGCTTTTCCTTTCAGCGATGAGGTGAAGGACTTCATCCGCCGCCACCGTCGTGTTTATGTCGTCGATCAGAACCGCGACGCGCAGATGTGCCAGCTCCTGCGCCTGGACGTGGAGCCGGAAGAGGTAAAGAAGCTGCGCAGCGTCCTCCATTACAACGGCCTGCCGCTTGACGCGCGGAGCGTGACCGATGCCATCGTCACCCAGGAAGAGGTGAAATAACCATGTCCACGACCGCCACACCTCCCGCCCCGCCGAAGAAAGTCAACCGGATCGGGCTCGAAATCGCGACCTACAAGGGGAGCAAGAGCACGCTCTGCGCCGGGTGCGGGCACAATGCCATTTCCGAGCGCATCATCGAGGCGTTTTACGAAATGGGCGTCGAGCCGCACCGCGTCGCGAAACTCTCCGGCATCGGATGTTCTTCAAAAAGTCCGGCGTATTTCCTGGGCACATCCCACGGCTTCAACGCCGTGCACGGACGCATGCCCTCGATTGCCACGGGGACGATGCTCGCCAACCGCACGCTGTTTGCCATCGGTGTGAGCGGTGATGGCGACACGGCCTCGATCGGCATCGGCCAGTTCGTGCACCTCATGCGGCGAAATCTGCCCGTGATCTACATCATCGAGGACAACGGTGTCTACGGCCTGACGAAGGGCCAGTTCTCCGCCACGGCCGACATCGGATCGAAGCTCAAGACCGGCGTGATCAACGACCTTCCTCCCATCGATACTTGCGCGCTGGCCATCCAGTTGGGGGCCACCTACGTTGCCCGGTCGTTTTCCGGGGATAAGCGGCAATTGCTGGCGCTGCTGGAGGGTGCGGTCGCGCATCGCGGCACGTCGATGCTCGACGTCATCTCGCCCTGCGTCACCTTCAACGACCACGAGGGCTCGACGAAAAGCTACAGCTACGTCAAAGACCACGACGAGCCGCTCGCCGATATCAGCTTTGTGCCCTTCTTCCAAGACATCGCCGTGGACTACGAACCCGGAACCGCCACCGAAATCACCCTGCACGACGGTTCGCGAATGATTCTCAAAAAGCTCGGCGAGGACTACGACCCGACGAAGAAGGTCGAGGCGCTTCGAGTGCTCACCGAAGCTCACGACAAGGGTGAAGTGGTGACGGGGCTTTTCTTCGTGGATACGAAACGGGAGAGCTTCCTGGATCAACTCAACGTCGTCGACGAGCCGCTGGCTACGCTGCCCGAATCGCGCGTCCGTCCGCCCAAGCAGGTGCTCGACGAAGTGATGGCAGAACTGCAGTAGCGCCGCCTGCAATCCGCATCATTCCCGCCGGCCGGGTACGATTTCCCTTTCCGAGACTCTCAGCGTTCTTGCAGGCCCGTGCCGTGCCCAGTTCTTCTCGCCTTACTGGGCATGGTGCTCGAGGTAGTCGAGCAGCACGTTGCTCATCACCTTCACTCCCACCACCAGGCTATCCTCATCCACATCGAATTCTGGGGTGTGCCACCCGGCGGTGATCCCCTTCGCCTTGTTTCCAACACCCAAGAAGTAGTAGAAGCCCGGGACCACTTTCTGAAAGTACGAGAAATCCTCGCTGGCCATAAAGGGCTTGAGGGAGACGACGTTGGCATCGCCGACTACGCGCCGCAGGGTGGGCAGAGTCTCTTCGACCAGTTTGGGGTCGTTGTAGGTGACCGCCGAGCTTTCCTGAAAGTTGAGTTCGAACGTGGCACCGTACGCGGAAGTCACGCCTTCGATGGTTTGGCGCATCAGTTCCTGCACGCGGCGGTGGACGTCTTCGTCGAGCGTGCGGACGGTCCCCTGCATTTCCACCTCATCCGCGATGATGTTGAACCGGTTCCCCCCGTGGATGCTCCCGACGGAGATTACCACCGGTTCCAGGGCATTGATGCGACGGCTGGGGATCGACTGCAGCGCCAGGACACAATGGGCGGCGACCAGGACCGGATCAATTCCAAGGTGCGGCATGGCACCATGCGCCTTTTTGCCGTGAACGACGACCCTGAAGCGGTCGCCGGAAGCCATTGCGGGGCCGGAGGCGTAACCGATCTGCCCGACTTCGAGGGCAGGATTCGTATGCAGACCAAAGATCGCTTGCGGTCTGGGATTGTCCAGAGCCCCTTCTTTGACCATTAGCGGTGCGCCGCCCTCTTCGCCCTCCGGTGGCCCCTCCTCGGCAGGTTGGAAGATAAACTTGATGGTGCCGGGAATCCGGTCGCGCATCTTGCTGAGGATTTCGGCCACTCCCAGTTCCACGGCCATGTGCACGTCGTGCCCGCAGGCGTGTTTAACGCCGGGGTTTTGCGACTTGTAGGGCACATTGATGGTCTCTTGAATTGGCAGGGCGTCCATGTCGGCGCGCACGGCAACGACCGGACCGGGTTTTGCTCCTTTGAGCAAAGCGACGATGCCGTGGTGGGCGACATCGGTTTTTATTTCATCGAGGCCCATCGCGCCAAGGCGCTCCGCAATGACGCGCGCCGTCCGCTTTTCCCGGTTGGAGAGTTCGGGATGCATATGGAAATCGCGCCGCCATGCGCTGAGTTGCGGCTTGAGTTCCTCCGCCTCACGGGCGATGCCGCGCTCCGGTGGTGGCAGCCTTGCGGGAGCCTTCTGGGATTGTCCTGCGGCCAGGCTCGGGGAGAGACTCCATAGCAAGCTAATTACGAAGGCGAGATGGAATTTCATCGAGGTCACCTTGGCCGAAGCCCTTTGAGTATCAAGCGGGTGGGCGGAGCGGACAGCGGCGCTGATTTCCTTTAGGCTTTCTTTGGCGTCATCGACGAGCGCCAAGAACCCCGGCGAATGGTGCTTGGCCATTCTCCCTCCTGGGGAATTTCACTTTATACAGGTGTTGGCCGAACGCGCGCAACTCCCCCGGAAGCCGGCGCCTGGCGCGGAGGGCGGTGAATCCCAGTTGCCTGCGCTCGAAGGTGGTCACTTCTTCTCACATTCGAGTTGCAGGCTGAATCCATCGATGCCGCCCTCCTGCGGGACGACGAGCCGTTGGTCTTGGGTCGGGCAGCCACGCTGGCGGAGCGTCAGGAAATTCGGGCCCGGGATGAGCTCGAGGCTGATGAGTCCGTCGTCGGCCGTTTCGCCCTTGACGTTTTCAATCACCGCTCCATTGGTCCAGACAATTTCGCAGCGGACCTTTCCCAGCGGGTCCGTTACCGTCTGACTGACGAGTCGCTCTTGCTCGTCACTCAGTGAGACCAGAGCGTCGAGAATCCCGCGCCCATCCGCGCGCGCGGCCGTGCCGGTAATCGAGCCTGCGCCGACCGGGGGCTGGAGTTCGATCTCCACACTGTTGCTCGCGACCTCGCCCTGCCACAATTTGATGCCGAGAATGCGTTCCATCTCCGTCGCGTTGGAATACTGGGCACGGGAAACCACCGAGAGCCGGTACCGCCCCCACAAGGGTGTTCCTTTTTCCTTGGGGCCCGCTTGGGCGGGCAGGAGATTGATTGTGTTTTTTTCCGTCGCGTCCTCGCCGGCGTCAAGTCGCACCAGCCGCGGGCGGGGGAGCCCGACGCTCTCGAAAACGCTTCCGCGCCCGGGGGCATCAATGCCCACGCCTGCCGGCACGCTCAAAGGCTCGAGCCGAACCTCGAGGGTCGAACCTTCACCGGTCTGACTTCGTGCGCGATGGTAGAGCCACAGCGGCACCTCACCACCATTGTGAAAATGCAGGGTGACGCGCGCGGGATAAGGTGCGGCGATGGCCGGCTGTTCCACAGAGATCAGAAGCTTGAGGTCATCAGCCGCCGTGGTTTGCGTTGGGACTGAGACCGCAAGCGCCGCGGCGAGGAGAGCCCACGCAGCTGCGTGCCGGCGACTGCCGACGGGTTGGCGGGATTCTGCCAAGAATCCATTATACCGAGGGATGGGCGTGGCTCCAGTGGCGACTTCACCCCGGCTACAGCACCCGGAGGATCAGGCATTTCAGGTAGTGGGTTTCGGGGACCGTGAGGAGGATGGGGTGGTCCCGGGACTGCGTGCGCCGCTCGACAACCGCCACCATCCGGCGAGCATCGAGTGCCGCCGAGGCGACGGTTTCCAGCAGATCCGCCTCGCTCACGTGGAACGAGCACGAGCAAGTGAGGAGATAGCCGCCAGGATTCAGCATCTTCAACGCGCGCAGGTTCAATTCCTTGTACCCGCGCAGGGCGGACTCCCGGCTGGACTTCTGACGTGCAAAAGCTGGCGGGTCGAGAATGACCGTATCGAAACGTTGTCCTTCCTGGTCCGCGGCTTTGAGGAAGTCGAAGCAGTTGGCTTCCCGCCATTCGATGTTGGAGATGCCATTCAGCTCCTGATTCCTGCGGGCCAGCTTGAGCGCGTCGCCGGAGACTTCCACAGCGAGGACCGATTCGCACTGCTTGGCCAGACTGACCGCGAAAGCTCCCGTGTAGGCAAAACAGTCGAGCAGGCGGCCGCGCGCGTAGTTTTTGGCGGCACTGCGGTTCTCGCGCTGGTCGAGGAAGCCGCCGGTCTTTTGACCGCCCTTCAGGTCGTAGCAGAATTTGATCCCGGCTTCTTCGACGATGACTTCATTTACGTCCTCGCCCGCGAGGACACCGACCTGCTCCGGCAAACCCTCCAGCGCGCGCACCGCCGCATCGTTCCGCTCGAGGACGGAACGCGGCGCGAAATGCTCTTTCAAGATTTCGACCACGGCGGGCTTCAGTCGTTCCATCCCCTGGCTGAGCGTCTGGAGGACGAAGCACTCCGCATAGCGATCGACGATAAGCGAAGGGAGCAAGTCGCCCTCAGCGGCCACGAGGCGGTAAGCACGGGCGCCCTCGACGACTCGCTCGCGAAATGCCGCCGCGGCCTGGATTCTTTCGGCGAGGAATGCGCGGTCGAAAGGCCGGCTCTCCCGGGTCAGCAGCCGCAAAGCGATCTGGGATTTGTCGCTATAGAGCGCTTGACCCCAGAAGCGCTTTTTTCGGTCAACGAGGCGGACGATGTCGCCCGGCGCCGCGCCCGAGGCGTCCGCGACATCGGAGCGATAGATCCAAAGGTGACCGGAAGTGATTCGGTCGATCCCCCGGGAGGTAACGGTGACGGCGGGAGAGTTCACGCGCACAATGTATCACAAGGTTGCACCAGGGGACCTTTCCGGGTGCGACGTGCGCTCCGCACGGATCGCGGCGAGGCTCACCGCCCGTGGACGTTCGAGCAGTTGATTCGCTTTGCTGCACCGCCTAAGATACTTCCGCCATTCTCGTAAGGAGGAACGCCTTATATGCGTTTGCAGAGGATTGCTGTTCTCGTCCCGGCTTTTACGATCGTTTTTGGCAGCTTTGCTTCGGGCGCAGGGAAGAATCAGACGCCACAGCGCCCTCCCACCATTCAGGAGGCAGAGAGATTTGTCGAGCAGGCGGAAGCCCGCCTGAACAAGCTCGCCATCAAAAGTTCCCGCGCCGACTGGGTTCAAGCTACTTACATCACCAACGATACGGAGGCCCTTGCTGCTTCCGCCAGAGAAGATGTTCTGGCCGCGGTCACCGACCTGGCTAACCAGGCGAAGCGCTTCGAGGGAATGAACCTCCCACCGACGTTGGCGCGCAAGCTGAAGCTGTTGAAGCTCTCTGTTTCCGCACCAGCACCCAAGGACCCCAAGGAGCGCGCCGAGCTGGCGGAGCTCGGCACCTGGCTGGAGGGCACTTACGGCAAAGGGAAGTACTGCCCCCAGAGCGGGCCGTACGCGGGGAAATGCCTGGGCCAGAGCGAAATGGAAGAAGCCATGGCCACCACCAAGGACCCGGCTGCGCTGCTCGATCTCTGGGAAGGTTGGCGGAAGTTTTCTCCCCCCATGCGCCCCAAGTACGCGCGCTTCGTGGAACTGGCCAACAAAGGCGCGCGAGAAATGGGCTTCGCCGACGCTGGTGCCCTGTGGCGGTCCAATTACGACATGACCCCGCAAGAGTACAGCGCGGAGCTGGAACGGTTGTGGCAGCAGGTGCGCCCGCTGTATCTCTCCCTGCATACCTATGTGCGGTCGCAATTGGTGAAGAAATACGGGCCGCAAGCCGTGCCGCCCAACGGGCCCATTCCCGCGCACTTGCTGGGGAATATCTGGGCGCAGGATTGGACCAACATCTTTGACCTGCTCGACGTGCCGGGCAAGAGCGGAGGCGTGGACCTCACCCCCATCCTCCAGGAGAAGAAGATCGACGACTTGGAGATGGTTCGTTACGGGGAGCGCTTTTTCACCTCGCTCGGTTTCGACCCGTTGCCGGAAACCTTTTGGACTCGCTCGCTCTTCGTCAAGCCGCGTGATCGCGATGTCGTGTGCCACGCCAGCGCTTGGGACATCGACAACCAGGAAGACGTCCGCCTGAAGATGTGCATCCAGATCCGCGACGAAGACTTCCGGACCGTCCACCACGAACTGGGCCACAACTTCTACCAGCTTGCCTACCGGCACCAACCCTACCTCTTCGAGGACAGCGCCAACGATGGCTTCCACGAGGCGGTCGGCGACACCATCGCACTCTCCATCACGCCGGAGTATTTGCAGAAGGTCGGCCTGCTCGAACACGTGCCCTCCGCCGAAGGTGACCTGGGCTTGCTCATGCACCGGGCTCTCGAGAAGGTCGCCTTCCTGCCCTTTGGGCTGGTGATCGACCAGTGGCGATGGCGGATCTTTTCGGGCGAGGTGAAGCCGGCGGACTACAACGGGGCTTGGTGGGAGTTGCGTACCAAATATCAGGGCGTGGCGGCGCCGGTGGCGCGCACGGAGAGTGACTTCGATCCCGGGGCGAAATTCCACGTTCCTGCCAATGTGCCCTACACGCGCTATTTCCTGGCCGAAATTCTCCAATTCCAATTCCACCGAGGTCTGTGCCGCAGCATCGGCTACACCGGCCCGCTCGACCGCTGCTCCATCTATGGCAACAAGGAGGCCGGCGCGCGGCTGAAGAAGATGCTGGAGATGGGGAAAAGCCGTCCCTGGCCGGAGGCGTTGTACGCCCTCACCGGCGAGCGTCAGATGGACGCCACGGCCATGCTCGACTACTTCGCGCCCTTGAAGAAGTGGCTCGACGAGCAGAACAAAGGCAAGCCCGTCGGTTGGTAGTCTTACCCGGGGCTGGATTCGAGATTACAATTCCCGAGGAATGCTCCTCGAAGAGTTCAACTATCCGCTTCCCTCCGAACTGATCGCCCAGCGGTCGCTCACCGAGCGCGACGCGTCGCGGATGATGGTGCTCGACCGCGCAGGCGGCACCCTGCAGGACCGCACCTTCCGCGAACTGCCGGGAATCCTTCAGCCCGGCGATCTGCTGGTTTTCAATAACACGAGGGTTTTTCCGGCGCGCCTCCTGGGGCGGCGGCGCGGGACGTCCGCCCAGGTGATCAGCAGGCACAATCCCGCCGCGCGCGAGCATTTGACCGGGGAAGTTGAATTGATGCTCACCCGGCAAGTGACCGAGGACGAATGGGAGGGGCTGGTCCATCCGGGCCGCAAAATTCGCAGCGGAGAAGTCCTGATTTTTGGCGAGGACGAACTCGAAGCCGAGGTCCTGAGCCGGGGCGATTACGGCCTGCGGCGAGTGCGTCTCCGCGCACGCGAAGGCCGAATCGACGCGGCCATCGACCGGCTGGGACACGTGCCGTTGCCGCCCTATATCCATCGACCGGATGAATCGGACGACCGTGAGACCTATCAGACCGTCTACGCCAAGGAGCGGGGTGCAGTGGCCGCGCCTACGGCGGGTTTCCACTTTACAGAGCGCGTGCTCGCCGAACTTCGTCAGCGGGGAGTCGAGACCTGCGAGATTACCTTGCACGTAGGCCTTGGCACCTTTCAGCCCGTGCGCGCCGAGCGCGTGGAAGAGCACAAGATGGAATCGGAGCGATACGAGATCTCCGAAGCCGCGGCAGCCGCGGTCAACCGCGCTCTTGTCGAAGGTCGTCGCTTAATCGCTGTAGGGACGACGACGGTCCGCACGCTCGAGCATGTCGCGCGAGAGCACACCGGGAGAATCGTTCCGGGAACCGGCGATGCAGACGTCTTCATCATTCCGGGCTTTCCGTTTCGAATCACCCAGGCATTGCTCACCAATTTCCACCTGCCCAAATCCACCTTACTCATGCTGGTTTCGGCCTTTGCGGGACGGGAATCCGTCCTGCGTGCCTACGCCCACGCCGTTACCGAGCGCTACCGTTTCTACAGCTACGGCGACTGCATGCTGATTATCTAACCACGCGCTGGATTCAAAGGCGGGCGCCGCAGGCCGACTCTCTGGCCGGCCTGCGGCGTGGAGGAAGGGAACTCGTCAAGCGGGGGCTTAATCCCAGCGCACGCGCACACGGTATTTCAGAATCGACTCCCCGTTCGCCGCCACGGGCACAGTGAAGCGCGCGGCGAACGCCGCGGTCTTTTCCCATTTGAACGTAGAGTCGAGGATACGCCAGTCCCCGCCGATGGGCTCGTTGACAAGCACGGTGATGGGCTCCGCCTTGTGGTTGCGCAGGGCAATTTCAAACGCCATCTCGTAAGAGTGCGGGCCGAGCGACTGGAAATCCGTCTGCTTCCGCTCCGCCACCACGTCGAACGCGTTGCCGATCAGGAGATCAAGCGTCTCATCCTTGGGCGTGTGGTCAATGCGGTCTTCGCCGATGAACTGCACACGGCCCTTCGAGTCACCCTGGTAAACGCGTACTGTGCCCGCCGGCAACGGCAAACCCAGCGCATTCTCCTTGGAGTTCTTGAACTTGATGCGCACCTGAACGGGGTCCTTGAACGGCTGCCCCGGGCGCTGCTGGTTGTGATAGTAGAACTGTTGTCCGTTCACCTCGAACACCTTTTCGATGTTGATTCCCGTCGAGGCCAGCAGGCTGATCTGCTTCGTTTCGTTGTTCTGCAGCGTGGTGCGGCGGTCGAGCGTGTAGAGGTGATACTCGGAGAGACCCTCTTCGGCGAACTGCTGCTCCGCAGCCGGGGCAGCCTTCATGACACGTCCGGCGAGGGCCATATCGCGCTGCTCGTACACCCGGTGCAACTCTCCGGCCACGAGTTGCAGCAAAGCATTCTTGAAGGCCGTCCCGCTGTTGTTGATGATGGTGACCCAACCGTTCAGGTCGGCGGTCTTCTGGTCGGCGGCGACGGTGAGCACGTAATCGGAGTTCCAGTTGACTTGGTTGGTCAAGTACGAAGCCTCGACAGTCTGCTCGCCCGAGTGACGGTTATCGAGCAACCAGACCAGCGTCGGCTTGCTGTAGAGATTCTCCGGCAGGTCGGGGAAGACGTAGCGGTCCGCTCCCATGCCGGTGATGATCTGGTTGCCCACCTGCCAAACGGGGCCCTCGTTGTAAGCAAGCAGCGTCGCCTTGACGGGGACTTCCTTCGTCGAGTTGTTTTCGCTTACCAGGCGGACGAGCGTCAGCTCCTTTCCCACGTACTTCTGCAGTAGCTTCTGTGGACTGAGCAGGTCGTATTCGTAGTTCTGCTCGAGGACGGTCAAGTCTTTGGGCGCGGTCAGCGAAACAATGTGGACTGTCGCGGGATTGACGGCCGCGGCGATATCCATATAACGAAGGTCGATCGTGCCCGTCGGCAGCTTCACCCGGCGCACGTCGCGCACCAGGGCGATATTGGAGTTGTAAACCGTGACGGCGAGTTCTTTCTGATCGGCTTCTGTCGAGGTCTGAGCCTCCTGACTGTAACTCGCACTCGCCAGGAGCAGCATCGCGCCGGCCAGCATCAAGGCCAACCGCCGCGCGTCATTGAGCTTCAACATAGAGCACCTTCCGGATTCAGGTTTTGTCCCCACGCTCTTTGAACGCACAGCCTAGCGTTTCTTGCAGCAGAAATAAAGCCGCACCGCCGGCCCACCGGGTCTCGAAATATTTCTGCAAGGTCCGCGACGTGGGCCGTTCCAATCATGAGACAGGGCCCGGCATTCGACGGCCGGGCCGGAAGGCCGTAGGAGGTGGAAGATGAGGAAGGACTCGATCATCGCGGGTTTGGTACTTCTGATCTTATCCGCGCCGCTAGTGGGCCGGGCGCTTCGTCCGCGGCCCGCGCCGCTGCCCAAGGGGACGGGTGTCGGAGAGTTTCGCGGGAGCTGGAAAGTGCTTGCGCCCATCACGCGGCGCAACCTGAGCATTTACCCCGTGGTTTCGACGCTGGGCGCGGACACCTCGGGTTTCATCACACTCGATGAAGGTGTCGCGGCCGGCACGGTAAAGATTCTGGAGCGCGGCCAGGTGGAGGGCGCGATCTACCGGCGTCGTGAGCCCCGGCGCTGGCCTCCCCAATTGGAGCAGGTGCCGGACCGAGGCGGGGCGAGCGTGAATGAACTCGTCCTCGTCAATGATGCAAGCCGGCCGTTGCTGCTGCTCGCCGGCGAGGTGGTCTCGGGCGGCAAGCAGAACCGCATCATTGGCGCGGATCTCGTGGTGCCGCCCAAGAGCGACCCGGTTCCGCTCGCGGTCTTTTGCGTGGAGCACGGGCGGTGGTCGTCGGGCGGAGGAACATTCGGCTCTGCACAAGCCATCGCGCATCCGGGAATTCGACTCCAGGCGCAAGCCAACAAAAGCCAGCAAGGAGTTTGGGATTCCGTCTCCCGGGCGGCGGAGGCGGTTCCTGCAGCATCGCCCACGCAAGACTATACGGCGGTGCTGAGCGGCGCCGCAGCGCAGGAGCGCGTGGAGAAAGTCGCCCGATCCATCGAAGCGGATTACGAGCGCGAGTTGCGCGACCAGGTTGGAGGGCGGGGCGCCGTCGGCGTGGTCGTGGCGATCAACGGCGAACTGGTCTGGAGCGACGTGTTCCCCAATGCGGACCTCTTCCGCAAGTACTGGCCCAAGCTGCTGCGCTCTTACGTGATGGAAGCCGAAAGCCGCGGGCGTGGCGAGGTCTCACCTTGGGGCGAGAAGCAGATGGCGGCGCCGAGCCCCAGGCAGGCGGAAGACTTTCTGCTGGAGGATCGCGGGAGGGTGAGCATTAAAGTTGAGCCCGATGCCTACCGGCGCACGGAAGTCGCTTCCAGCAAGTACCAGATCGTGGCGCTCGAAGCCATCGAGAAGTCCGAAGACGCGGGCCTGATGCTCCATTACAACAAGATGGCGCGCGGCTAGCACCCGGGCAATGACGCAGCGAGTTCATGGGGAGGGCGGAAAGGCTCTCCCCATCATGCTGATTGGGTAGAATGGAAGTCGGCCGCAATCCCGGCCAGATCAATCTCACTGAATTCGCGAAAGACCCATTCGGCGTGGCGAAGCTCGTCGAGCGGGCGGCTGTGGGCAAGCGCCAGGCATTTCATCCCGGCCTTCTGCGCGGCCACGACGCCGAGCGGGGCGTCTTCGATGGCCAGGCACTCGGCGGCGGCGAGGGGTGGGTTTCGTAACGACGGCAACCCGCCCAGCCTCTCGAGCGCGTGGAGATAGACTTCCGGGTCCGGCTTCGAGCGCGCGCAATCATCTGCGGTGGCAAGCACCGAGAACAATTCGCGCAGGCCGAGCTTGCCGAGCAGGTGCTCGATTTCCACGCGCAGGCTGCCGCTGGCGATGGCAATTGGATAGCCTGCGGCGGAACGCTTCACGAACTCGATGGCGCCGGGCATGGGCGGCAGGCCGTTGCGGATGATTCCCTGATAGGCACGGAATTTCCATGCGATGAGCTCGTCGCGGCGCTGGGCGTCTACAACCCGGCCGTGGCTCTGGTAGAGGTGGTCGATGATGCCGCGGTCGTCAAGCGCCAGGTAGTCGCGGAAATACTCGTCCTCAGTGACCGTCCAGGCTTCCTGCGCGGCCATTTGTTGAGTGAGTTTGAAGATCAGGTATTCGCTATCGACGATGACGCCGTCGAAGTCAAAGATGATGGCGCGCAACAAAGCTCGATGGCTCCCGGGGAATCGTGGGCACCGCTCGCGGCCCACCGACCGGCCGTCCGGAGCGTTTCGGCCCGCTCAAAGAATCCGCTATGATACACTTAGTTTTTTGGGCGCGGCAAGGCGGGTCGCCGCGACTTTACGCGCTTGCGACGCATCAAAAATAGCTGAGGCAGCTCCGAAGCATGAACCAAGGACTCAGCATCCCTGTGGCGTTCGTAGCGGGAGTGGTTTCCTTCCTCTCGCCCTGCGTCTTGCCGCTGGTGCCGGGCTACATCTCGATGTTGTCAGGAGAATCCATCGAGGAACTGAAGGCAGGGGCCGGCCCCGGCCTAATGGCTCGGATCTTCCGCAACTCTCTGGCCTTTGTGGTGGGCTTCTCGGTGGTGTTTATCGCTTTGGGCGCCTCGGCGACTGCGGTGGGCAATTTCCTGGTTGCGAAGCGGTCGATCTTCAATGTCGTTGCCGGCATCGTCGTCATCATCTTCGGCTTGCACCTGACCGGACTGGTGAGGATTCCGCTGCTTTACCGCGAGGCGCGCATGAACGCCGTGAAGCCCAAGCGCGGCTTGGTGGGGTCATTTCTGCTCGGCTTCGCCTTCGCATTCGGCTGGACCCCCTGCATCGGGCCGATCTTGACCGGCATTCTGGCGCTGGCCGCCACCCGCGATACGGTTTTCCAGGGGATGTTTCTGCTGGCGGTCTATTCGGCGGGGCTGGCGATTCCCTTCATCTTGACGGGCCTCGGGCTGAGCCAGTTCTTGAAATTCTACGGAGGATTCCGGCGGCACTTGCAGGTGGTGGAAGTGCTTTCGGGAATCCTCCTCATCGCCATCGGCGCGCTGATGGCGTTCAACAAACTCGGGATGCTTTCGGGGTACCTGAGTTTCTTGAACGTGTTCACCTTGTAGCGCCCGGCTTCAGCCGGGCACATGGGCCGGCCGGAAGGCCCGGAACGAAATTGCATCCCATCCTTTTCGATTTCGGGTTCTTTCAGTTGCCCACCTACGGTGTACTCCTGGTGACGGCTTTCCTCACGGCGATCTATACGGTCGTCCGCCGGGGGAAGCGCGAAGGGCTCGACTCGGGGCTCCTGCTCGACTTCAGCACCTGGCTCATCGTCGTGGCGCTGGTGGGGGCGAAGGTGCTCATGGTGTTGACCGATTGGAGGTTTTACTGGGAGCATCCGTCCGAGCTCGTGAGCCGCTCCACACTGCTTGCGGGCGGGGTCTTTTATGGAGGATTCCTCGCCGCGGTTTTCTTTGCCGTCTGGTACACGCGCGCGCACCACCTTCCGATGTGGAAAGTGTTCGACGTTTACGCGCCGAGCATCGCGCTGGGCCTGGGCATCGGCCGGATCGGGTGCTTTTCGGCGGGCGACGATTACGGCAAGCCCACGACTTCGGCACTGGGCGTGGTCTTCACCAACCCCATTGCGCACGAAGTGTCCGGGACGCCGCTGGGCATTCCGTTGCATCCGACGCAGCTCTATGAATCGCTGGCGTGCTTCCTGATCTTTGCGATCCTCGTCTGGAGCTACCGGGCGAAGGAGTACGATGGGCAGATTTTCGTGCGCTACATCACCTTGTACGCTGTGGCGCGGTTCTTCATCGAGTTTCTGCGCGGGGACGAAGACCGCGGGTTTGTCTTCAACCATCTTCTCTCGACCTCGCAGTTCATCGCTCTCCTGGCGCTCGCGGCGGCGGGGGGGCTCTATTGGTATTTGCGCACGCCGCGCCGTGAGCCAGCGGTCGCTGGACCCGAAATTTCGGCCGTGAAGCGCGTGCGGTGACCGGGGTTTTCCGGGCGCCGCTCCGGGGACGCTGATTGTCGAGCAGCGGCGGCCGGCTGCTCAAAAGGTTTCAGGTTGAAGAATGGAGAGTGAATCGGTGAAGCAGTACAAGGTAACCTTCGGCGCCCTTCTAGCGATTGCGCTCGTTGTCGGACTCTATTTTATCAACCGTTACTGGATCGCCCCGGCGACGCACAAGCAGAGCCTCAAAGCTCAAAGCCAGGACCGGCCGATGGCGCCGGCCTTCAGCTTAAGTGACCTCAACGGGCGGAAAATTGATCTGGCCGACCAGAAGGGCAAAGTCGTGCTGCTGGATTTTTGGGCGACGTGGTGTGGCCCGTGCCAAATTGAGATCCCCGGGTTCGTCAAACTCCAGGAGCGCTACCGCGATCAGGGCCTGGTGGTGATCGGGATTTCGCTGGACGACAGCGTCGAGCCGGTCCGCGACTTTTACCGCGAGTTCAAGATGAATTACGCCGTGGCCATGGGCGACCAGCGGGTCACCGAACTCTACGGCGGCATCCTGGGCCTGCCCACCACGTTCCTGATCGGCCGCAACGGCCGCATCTACGCCAAGCACATGGGCGCCACGGACGTCTCGGTGTTCGAGGACGAGATCAAGGAGTTGCTCGCCGCGAATGGCCAGGACGAAGTGGCGCAATTCCAGCAGGTGGGCCGCGTTCGTCCGGCGGAGAAGATCGAGCTCGGCGATCCGGCGGAGATTGATTCCGAGGTTCCGGGAGTCAATCTTTCCAAACTGAACCCTCAGCAGGTGGCCATGTTCAAGAAGCCGGGCCTGCGGCATCAGCAGGCGGATCGCACGCGAACAACTCGAAAAGTTTCTGAAACCCGCCGTGTAGTCGAGGTCCTTTCCTCTTATGAAGAGCGCTCTCTCTGGATTGTTGCACATCCTCTCGGCCGCCCTGCTGGCGACGCTCATTCCCGGCATGGCCGCGCCGCAGAATTCGCTGCAAGTCGTGGAGGTGAAGACCGTGCTCGGAGCGGACGGCGTTCAGCCAGGCATGACCACCAAAGTCGCTGCGGTCGCCCGCATCGCGCCCGGTTATCACATCAACGACCACAAGCCGACGCTCGATTACCTGATCCCCACGGAATGGAAGCTCGAGCTCCCAAGCCAGGTCAGCGTCGAGAAAGTCGTCTATCCGAAGGGCGAGCTCAAGAAGTTCGCCTTCTCCGAGACGCCGCTCTCGGTGTATGAAGGCAGCCTGACGGTGGGAGCGTTGCTCCGGGTGGCACGGACGGCGCGGCCGGGGGCTTACACCTTGAAAGGGAAGTTCAACTACCAGGCCTGCAACGACCACGCCTGCCTTCCCCCGAAAAGCGTCCCGGTAGCCCTGAACGTGAACGTCGTGCGACGCGGCACGCCCCTGAAGCGTCTGAACGCCGATGTCTTCAGCAGCCTGGGGGAACTCGAAGCGGCGCACAAAAGCCTATGATCCGCCGGAGGGCGGATGGATTCGACACCTGTCAATTCGACGCCGCCGGGGGAACCTGCCCATGGCCGCGGCCCCACGCGCGGCGCCGTGGCGATGGTCGTCCTGACGCTGGGATTGCTCGCCGCGCTGGTTTGGGCGCTCCGGCCGCCGCGCCTTCACTTCAGGCCCGCGCCGCTCGATCCTGTGCCGGCCGAGTGCCCGAAACTCGCGCGGGAATTCGTTCCCACCAACATCACGGAACTGCCCGATCCGCTCCTCTCCGGCCTTCCGCCCGAGCAGAGAATGCAGGCGCTCTACCGCCTGAACATGGAACCGTGCACGTGCGGCTGCAATTCGAGCGTGGCCCACTGCCTCATTACCTCTCCGCATTGCCCCACCTCACGGAAGCTGGCCGAGAAGATCGTCGCGGAGGTCAAGTCCGGGCGGGCCCCGCACAACTGATCGAACGCCGGCGGCGAACCTTGGCGGAATCCATCGCTTGCCGCGATTCGGCTTTACGTGGGAGGCAGGGGTGGGTAATATCGGTAGCCATTGTGGCGCTCGCACGGCGTGGACCTTGGCGATCCGTCCCACCTCGCCCAGCACATCCTGCGAACCCACGTCCCCACCGTGAATAATG
>JAIQGB010000129.1 GCA_020072905.1 Terriglobia bacterium
AATCCCGGCGGCGACGGCGTTGGAAATCTGCTGCTGGAAGTTTGCATCGGTCAACGCGCCGGAATCCTCGTCGGTGGTGAGACTCCCGACTTCGATTGCCACCGAGGGTGCATCGATGCTGCGCAACGCGCGGACGGGGGCGGCGGCAGCCTTGTCTGCCGTCACTCCCGGGATCAGCGCGAGTTTCTGTTGCAGGGCTTCGGCGAGGGCGCGGCTGCGCTCCAAGTGCAACAGATAGACCTTCGCCCAGGGGGCGAGGAGCTGGGGCTCCTCGGCCACGGTCTCGGCGCGGGGTTCCGCGGACGGCTGGTAGCTGTACACGACTACGCGCGGCGTGGTGATGCCGAGATTGCCGGCGTGGAAGGAGAGGAACGCCATCGGCCGCGCCAGGTTGGCCGTGACCTCGCGCTGCTCGAAGGGCGGATTGACATCGCCGACGCGAGTGAGAAGGACGCGATATTTCCGGGTTGCCAGCAGGCTGAGGCGAACGCGCGCCACCAGTTGGCTGACCAGATCCTTCTCCGAGACTCCGTCGCGGTCCCGCGCCCCGGTTTCCCCCCCGCCGTGCGCGGCGTCGAGGACGATGACGGGAAGGGGTGGGCCCGCCTGACCCCCAGGGGAGCCCGGTACCTGCGGCGTCATCGGCGTCTCAGCAGGGGCGGGCGAAGGTTTTCCTGCTATTACAGATGGCGCATCGCCACCTGGTGCCTGCGGAGGCGCCGCAGGAGGAGGCTTCAGGACGTCCGCGAGCAGAATTCTTCCGCCTTCGGCCAGGGTGGGATAGAAGTTCAACCCGGCGGCGGCCGGGGTCACGATTAGTTTGCCGATTCCGTCCTGGTCGTCAAACTGTAGATCGCTCACATAGGGGTCTTGAAAATGGTACGACGGCTCCAGCGGCTGCACAGGCCGACTGCCGAGGAAGAGGTACCACTTGCCGTTGCTCGCTGCCGTGCGGATGGAGACTTTCTCGCTGAACTGGACGGTCAACCGCGCCCCGTTGGCGGTGGAGTCCAGCCGCACGCTAAAGGAGACGGGGTGGACATTGCCAATGAAGATGCGATTTGTGCCGACCTCGTACTGGATGTTTTCGTGGGTGAGCACGGGAAGCGCCCGGGTGAGAAAATCAACCGGCACCAGCCATTGCCCGCCCGGCTTGCGCACCGGCTGCGCGAGAATCAGGCGCGATGTACCGACGCGGACCCGCCGGTCACCGAGATGCAACTCCATCTGAACTTCGCCAAACCAGACCTTGAAGGTATCCCGCCTCTCCCGAACGGCGCCGACTTTTCCGACCGCGTTGAGGACGGGGATGAGCGGCAGATACTTGGCCTGGTCGATGACCTCCAGAGGGACCACCGTTCGTGTCGAGGGCACGTAGATGATGAAGTTGTTGCTACGCAGGACCTGGACCGGCCAAAGAACGATCAGGAGCCCTGCCACAATCGCGGGAGCGAGAAGAAGCAGGGGCCGCCGTGGGCGGAGAGTTGTTCGGGAAGGCCTCACGTTTTCGCCGCTCGCCAGGCCGACATGCTACAGACCCGGCGTGCGTTCCGGAATTGTCATTCTATAGCACCCGGAACAGCCTCTGCAATGAGATCCGCGCAGCCAGGATGCCGGCGGCCTTCCGAGGGCAAGGGCACGTGGATCGGCGCGGTCCTGCGGCCTCCGGGGGTCATAGCCCAGGTGTCTCGTCCTAAAGGAATGAGGAGGAGTGACGTTTTACCCGGACGCGCGCTTGTGAGCTTCCTTGGCAGCGTACATCTGCTGGTCGGCTGCGATGAGTACCTGATCAACCGTCTGGCTGGGTGACCATTCCGCGAGGCCGATACTCAGCGAGAGTTCGAATCCCGCCAGGTGGCCTCCTTTGTTCCACTCTTCCACGGATTTCTCCACACGATTAGCGGCCACCAGGGCGCCCGCGAGCGCGGCGTCGGCGAGGATGACGAGAAACTCGTCGCCGCCAAAGCGCACTACGGCGTCGGAACCGCGAACTGCGCCCTGCAGCATGGCGGCGATTTCCGCGATGACGAAATCTCCCGTCAAGTGCCCGAAGCGGGTGTTGATGTCCTTGAAGCGATCGGCATCGACCACCATGAAGGTGAGCGGATTGTCGAGCCGACGGGCGCGGGCCATGAACCGCGCCGCCATATCGTCGAGGGACCGGCGGTTGTAAACCTCCGTCAGCGGGTCGGTGAATGACTGCAGCCGGACGAGCTCGTTCTGGATCGATGTCGAAATGACCGCCTCGCGCATGCGGCGCAGTTCCAGGCGGCGCGTGATCATGTAAGTGTTGAACAAGATCAGCAGCGCGGCGAGTCCGACGAAGGCTTCGCGGGAAACAATGAGTTCCAAATGGATGCTGCCCTGGTGAAGAATCGCGGCAGGGAAGAGCAGCGCCAGAAACGCCGTCCCGACCAGGATGCCGGTGCCGGCGACAATCAGCCACATCTGCCAGTCGCGTTTCTCGAGCACGGCAAGCTGCTGGCTGACTCTTGCCACCACGCTCTCAGACTGTCCCAAATTGTCGCTCATGCGTTCCGAAACTGCCCTCCAACTTCCTGTCGGCCAACTCAAAAACGCAGCCCTGGCTAAGTTCCCTTATATATCGGCTTGTCGCCTTTTGGCAATGAGTATCATTGCAGAATGCCGGGCCCGCGAGCCAGTCGCTCGTCGCTCCAGATGATAGTCATATATATCATATTATACGATATATTACTAGTCATGAAGCGGCAACGGGGACACTCTGTGATCGGCCGTGGGGTGTCGCTGGCGCGCATTGGCCCCACGTTCTAGCCCCCCGGCGACGGACCGAGGACAAAGGGCGTGTTGCACTTTTCAACGCGCCCTTGGCCCCGCCGGCCGGAAGGTGCGCCAGGGGAGGCAGGTGGCGCGAGGTTCTAACCACTCGGCACGCCACGGCCAAAAGTGCAGAGCGCCGGTTGACTTGGATGTCTCTGCTCCTTATGATGTCTGGGTCAGAGCCTACTCCCTTTCATGATCGGGCGAACCATTTCCCACTACGCGGTGCTGGACAAATTGGGTGGCGGTGGCATGGGTGTTGTTTACAGGGCCGAAGACACCCGCCTGGGACGCCACGTTGCCCTGAAATTCCTGCCTGAAGAATACTCCCGCGACCGGCAGGCCGTGGAGCGTTTCCAGCTGGAGGCGCGCGCCGCCTCCGCCCTGAATCATCCCCACATCTGCACGATCTACGACATCGATGAGCACGACGGCCAGCACTTCATGGTGATGGAACTGCTGGAAGGGGAGACATTGAAGCACCGCATGGCCGATCGGCCGATGAAGACGGATTCCCTCCTCGATATCGCCCTGCAAATCGCCGACGGGCTGGACGCTGCCCACACGCGCGGCATCATTCACCGCGACATCAAACCGGCGAACATTTATCTGACTGAGCGCGGCCAGGCCAAGATCCTGGACTTCGGACTCGCCAAGCTGGCCGCTCGTCGCCCCCGGGTGGCCGAGGCCGTGAGCGCGACCGCCGCGACCGCGGGGGAGGAGAATCTAACCAGCCCGGGCGCGGCGCTCGGTACCATAGCCTACATGTCGCCGGAGCAGGCGCGTGGGGAAGAGGTCGATGCCCGCACGGACCTGTTCTCCTTCGGCGTAGTGCTTTACGAAATGGCGACCGGCCGTCAGGCTTTTTCGGGCGGCACTTCGGCGGTCATCTTCGAAGCGGTCCTGAACCGGGCGCCCACCCCGCCGGTGCGCCTCAACCCGGAGATGCCCGCCGAACTCGACCGCATCATCCAGAAGGCGATCGAGAAGGACCGTGGGCTCCGTTACCAGAGCGCCGCAGAAATGCTGGCGGACTTGAAGCGGCTGAAGCGTGACACCGACTCCGGCCGCGCCGCGGCTGCACCGCCGCAGCCGGCGGCGGGCCTGCAACGGACGGAGAAGGCCGTCGCGGTCCTCTATTTCACGAACCTGAGCGGCGCCAAGGAAGACGAATACTTCCGCGACGGCATCACCGAGGACATCATCACCGAGCTTTCGAAGATCAAGGAGCTGCGCGTCTTTCCGTCGTCGGCGGTTTTTGCCTTCCGCGACAAGCCTGTCACGGCGCCACAGATCGGCCAGCAAATGGACGCGCCTTATGTGCTGAGCGGCAGCTTGCGCCGCGCCGGCAACCGCCTGCGCATCACCGCGCAACTCGTCGAGACGCGGACCGGACACAGCGCCTGGGGAGAGCGCTACGACCGGCAACTCGAAGACGTCTTCGCCATCCAGGACGAAATCGCGCAGAGCATCGCGCGGGCGCTGGAAGTCGCGCTGAGCGACAAGGAAAAGCGCGCCATCGAGAAACTGCCCACGGCGGATGTACGGGCTTACGATTTCTATCTGCGCGGCCGTCAGTTTTTCTATCAACTGCGCCGCAACAGCTTCGATTACGCGCGGCAGATGTTCCAGCGGGCCATCGAGATCGACCCTGCTTATGCGCGCGCCTACGCGGGGATCGCCGACTGCTGTTCGTTCCTTTACATGTATTCGGAATCCACAGAGGCCAACCTGATGGGGGCTGAAGAAGCCAGCCGCAAGGCGCTTGAACTCGACTCCGAGCTTGCCGAGTCCCACGCTTCGCGCGGCTTGGCGCTGACGCTCAACAAGCGCTATGACGAGGCGGAACAGGAATTCGAGAACGCCATTCGGCTCGACCCCAGACTCTACGAGGGCTATTACTTCTACGGGCGCGCTTCGTTCCAGCAGGGCAAGCTCGCCAAGGCGGCGGGATTGTTCGAGCAGGCCACGCGCGTGAAGCCGGATGATTTCCAGGCGCCGGGCATGGTGGCGCTTGTCTACGAGGGCCTGGGACGCAAAGATGACGCCATCGCCGCCCATCGCAAAGGCCTGGAGCTGATCGAGAAGCACCTGGCGGTGCACCCCGACGACGCGCGCGCCATTTACCTGGGGGCCGGCTCACTCCTCCAACTGGGCGAGCCTGAGAAAGGACTCGAGTGGGCTCGCCGCGCGCTCCAAATAGACCCCGAAGAGCCTTCCATCCTCTACAACGTCGGCTGCGTGTATGCCCTGCGGGGAGCCATCGAAGAGGCTATCGATTGCATCGAAGCTGCCGTCAAGTTCGGTTTCGGCCACAAGGAATGGATCCAGAACGATTCTGACCTCGACGCGCTCCGCAGTCATCCCCGCTTCCTGGCCCTGCTTGAGCGCCTGGGGTGACCCAGCCGCCTGAGGATCCAGCGCGGGGAATCGAGCCCTGCGGAACGGCCTCGCGGGGACCTCAAGCGGAGAAGGCGGACCGTTGAGGAGATCCGGCGGTGTCGAGGGAGGATCAATGCCGGGCGGAAGAATGCTAGGAGTTGGTGGAGGCGGGGGGAGTCGAACCCCCGTCCGAAGAGGCCCACGGTTAGGAGCCTACATGCTTAGCCCGTTCGCTTACCGCTTTTGCCGACGGCCCTCAGGAACGAGCAAGAACGAACCGTCCGCTAGCCTCTAAGTCTCGCTCCGAACCCCGAGACATCTGGCCCCGAGCCAGCCCGCTGATCGACGCCTCTCTCCGCCCTGCGGGCCTGACGGAGGAGACGGCTACCTAATTAGGCAGCGTAGGCATACTGCGTGTTGGCAGTTGTCTTTGACCCACGCCGATTACGGGTGGTGTGGACCCCCGGCATGCCTCCTAAGCGCCAGCGCTCCCGTCGAAACCGGGACGCCCCCACGCTCCCTTTCAGACTACGCTGGGGCGTGGGGGGTGTCAAGGCAGCCTCGCCACCCCGGCGGGCTGCACTGGAGGGAGCACCATACGCTGCACGCCCCGTCAACGACTTCGGAACATGGTGGTTGACACGCCCCTACGCGCCTGTACCATAATGAGGACGCGACAGGCTCCACCTTGAGGTGTTCCCTTTGGCCGACATACAGAATAATCCCATACCTCAGCTCATCAATGAGGCGCGCGAGCGGCTCGGGCAAGAGTTGCGCGCCTATGCCGATCACATCCAGCAGCTCGAGCAGAACCTGCAAGCGCTGCGCGACCGGCAACGGCAGCTCGAACAGTCCATCGAGCGACATCTCGAGGAATTGGCCAACGTCAAGATCGAAGCCCCCCCGGCCCCCGATACGGGAGGCGCCCAACTGGAGGCCTTGCTCGCCGCCGTGCGCGAGTTGATGACGGCCACGTTGCCAGAGCAGGTCCTGGAAGTCCTCACGGTGGAAGGACAGAAGCTGGGCGTGCGTACCGCGGTTTTTGATGTGCGCGGCAAGGCGGCCTGGGGGGCGTCCTCAGCGGGTTTCACCGGGCTTTCCGAAAAGGCGGTTCGCGGTCTGATCGTCCCGTTGAGCAAAGAGAACCCCTTCAGGATCTGTTTCGAGACTGGGGGGCATGTTGACGCGAGTGCAGCCACCCTGAAGAAAAACCGCAACATCCTCGAAAAACTGCGGCCTGACGTGGAAGACCCTATTCTCCTGCTGCCGGTTCGGTCCGCTGGCTCGGTCTCGGCGATCTTTTACGCAGACGCAGGGGGGACACACAAGGCTCTTCCTGCTGACGCTTTGAAAATCCTGGCGGAATTCGCCGGGGCGCAGCTCGATCGCCTGATGGCCTTCAGCGGCGAGATGCCCGCGCCGGCCGAAGCCCCCGCAGTGGAACCCGAGCCGCCAGAACCCGTGACGGAAACCCCGATCGCGGAAGCTGCGGCGGAGACGGTAGAGGTCGAGCCGGTCGCTGCCGAGTCCTCGAGCTCAACGGCTGAAGCGGCGGAAGCCATCCCGCCGACGGAAGAGCTTCCGGTGCCTGGAGCAACCGTCCCGGTGGCCGAGGAACTTCCGCCTCCTCCCCCGCCCACCGTTGAAGCCCCTCCACCGCCGCCCGCCGAGGGCGTGGACCTCTCCCAGCTCAGTGATGCGGAACAGAAGAACCATCGCGACGCCAAGCGGTTCGCCAAGCTGCTGGTCTCCGAGATCGAACTTTACAACAAAGCGAAGGTGGCGGAGGGACGGAAGAACAGCGACCTCTACAAGCGCTTGAAATCGGATATCGACCGCAGCCGCCAGACTTATGAAAAGCGCTTTGGGAAGACGGTGGGAAAGCAGCACGATTACTTCCACGAGGAGTTGGTCCGAACGCTCGCCAGCAACGAATCGTCACTCCTAGGGTCGGAATGTCCCGGCCCTACAGTTTGAGACTCCCAGCGAAAATCCAAACCTTCATCGTGGGGGGACTGGTCTGGCTCCTCGCGGCAGGGTCACTCGGTGCCGCCAAGTCAGCGCGGGCGACGAATCTCCAGAAACTTGCTGCGGGAGCGCAGGACCGACGCGCTTGGCCCGAACTCCGCCGCTTCGCCGAAGCCGCCTCGGATGCCGAGCAGCGCGGACAGGCCTTCTTGGTGCTGGGATACAGGGAATATCAAGCAAAGGAATTCGCCCTGGCGGCCGATAGTCTGCAGCACGCGGTTGAAACTAACTTTTCCCTTGCCGACTTTGCGCGGTATTACCAGGCATCCGCCGCACGCCAGGGCGGGGAACCGGCGCAGGCTGCGGAGGTTCTCGACGGCTTTTCCGCCCGTTATCCCCAAAGTCCGTTGCGCTTTGATGCGCTGGCAATTGCTGCGCAGAGTCTGCTCGATTCCAATCAGCCCGAACGCGCCATCCAGGTGTTGATCGTGGAACCTCTGGTTCGGCGGCGCCCGGCGCTCGCCATCCTGCTCGCCCAAGCCTATCGGGACACGAAGCGGCCGGTGGAGGCGGCGCGGGTCTTTCAGGAGGTGTACGACGCTTTCCCCACCGCGCCGGAATCCCTGACCGCCGGGAGCGCGCTGGCAAGCCAGCGCACGGAACTCGGCACGGCCTTTCCCGAGGCAAGCGAGGAGATCCAAACCGCTCGGGCGGATATTCTGGTCAATCGGTCACGGCTGCAGGACGCCATCAGCGAGTACGACACACTACTCGCCAAGCGCCCGCAGAGCCCGCTCGCACCGCGTTGGGCAGTCGGGCGTGCGCGCTGTCTGCTCCGGCTGCGTGAAACGAACAAGGTCATCGATTCGCTGACGAGCAGCTTCCCGGGAAGTCCGGAATACGACGCAGAGCGGCTGGCGGCCCTCGTCGAAGCCTACCTGCAGAGATCGGATGCGGAGGCGGCGGGTGTTCTGCTCGCCCAACTGCGCGCGGCCTACCCCGCCACGCAAGCTTTCAGCGCCGCGCTCTCTTCTTTCGGGAACTTCTACGTTCGCCAGGGCGACTGGAATGAGGCAGTAAAGTACTACCAGCCGCTCGCAGAATCTTTTCCGCAGACGAATCGGGGGCGCGAGGCGGACTGGCGCCTGGCGTGGTCTTCCTACCTCGCACGGGATCTTCCCCAGGCGAAGGTTGCCCTGGCAGCTCATCTCACGCGCTATCCCCGCTCGGACCACGGCCCCGCAGCGCTTTACTGGTTGGGGAGGATCGCGGAGCAAGAGGGCGCCATCGGGGAAGCCCGTGCTTTCTATGAAGCGCTCCGGCAACGATTCATTCAGAGCTACTACGGGTGGCAGGCGGCGAATCAACTCAAGGGCCTTGCCGCGCAGAAGACTGTCCCAGCGGGCGACGGGCCTTCGGCGACGACGGCAGGATTGATTCAGGGTATTCCGCCTCGTGAGCCAGCGCCGCTCCCGCCTTGCCGGCAGAGTACGGCGAGCGACCTTCTGCGCCCCTCTGCTACTCTCAAGGATTTGAGCCTGGATGAGTTGGCAGAGGATTACCTCAAGGGGATTATCGCCGACCATCCCGACTCGCCGGAACTGCGGTTGGCCCTAAGTTGGCTGGAGGCGGAGCAAGGGCGCCCTGCCGCGGGTCTCTTCAGCGCCAAGCGAGCGGTCTCGGATGTTTACGCTTATGACTTTTCTGAGCTTCCGGAAGAGCTCTGGCGGCTGCTCTATCCCCAGGCGTATTGGCCGCTGGTCCGGCGCCAGTCGCGCGCTAGCAGCCTTGACCCGTATCTGGTGATGGCCTTGATCCGACAGGAATCCGCGTTCAATCCCCGCGCGCTCTCGGTCGCCAACGCGCGCGGCTTGATGCAGATTCTTCCCGAGACCGTCAGCAGGTCGCGCCGAGGGCGTGCTCGCGCCGCGCGCCGGCTCTACGATCCCACCTACAACGTTCGGTTTGGCACGCGTCATCTGCGGGGCCTGCTGCGCGAACTCGGCGATGACCCGGCCAAGGCCCTGGCTGCCTATCACGCCGGGGATTTCCGGGTGCGAGACTGGACCAACAAAATCACCTTCCAGGACTCGGCCGAGTTCGTGGAGACCATTCCCATCCCCGCGACGCGCGCCTATGTTGACTGGGTCTTGCGCGACACGGCAATCTATCGTCAATTGATGACCGGCAAGGCGACGTTCGCCGCCTGCCGCCCCGAGCCAACGTCTGGCAAAGGCCGCGACCCCGCACACGATAAGGCGAGATAGCAGGCGATGTTTCGGCCTCAAGACGCCTCTCGCATATTGGATCTCACCTCGGCGCGTTGACTTGGAGGGGCATCCGGAAAAAGATGCCTCACCCGGGGCAAATTCCGTTCTCATGATTGGGACCACAGTTTCGCATTATCGCATCACGGAAAAGTTAGGCGGCGGGGGCATGGGGGTTGTCTTCCAGGCCGAAGACACGCGCCTGGGCCGCTCCGTCGCCCTCAAATTCCTCCCGGAAGAACTCTCCCAGGACCGCGTGGCGCTGGACCGCTTTCTGCGCGAGGCCCGGACGGCCTCGGCGCTGAATCATCCTCACATCTGCACGATCTACGACATTGGCGAGCACGCC